>CAYWZR010000038.1:0-13236 GCA_964462885.1 uncultured Nitrospirota bacterium | reverse complement strand
GGTGTCTCCCCAGTCCTGGTATACCTTGCGTTAATCGTAAGCGGTTTGAACCCTAAGGCCTACTCCTGGCAAAGGGCTTCAGGGCCGTGGCAGTTTATAGAGTCCACCGGTCGTATGTATGGTCTTAGGGTCAATTGGTGGGTTGATGAGCGAAGAGACCCGATAAAATCGACAACAGCAGCGGCACGACATCTTAGAGATCTGTTTGAACGTTTCGGGTCGTGGGATCTTGCGATGGCTGCCTATAATGCTGGTGTGGGCAAGATACGCAGGGCAGTTCTTAGAACTAAAACAGATGATTACTGGAAAATTCGTAAAACCAGACATATTCGCCTGGAGACGAAGAACTATGTACCCAGATACATAGCAGCCACAATGATAGCAGAAAACCCTGAGAAATACGGGTTTAGAAATATTGATCACCAGGATCCGTTTGTATTTGATGAAGTTGTTCTAAAAATCGCCATTGACCTGAAAACAGCCGCTCGGTTAGCCAGAGTTTCAGTCAAAGACATAAAGGAACTTAACCCCGAACTCAGACGTTGGGCAACACCTCCGTATGAGAACAATTATGTGTTACGACTTCCAAAAGGAAGCAGAGATGTCTTTCAGGAAAACTTCGAAAATGAACCGCCTGGAAAACTCTTTGCCATGCTTCCGTATAGAATTCAGTCAGGAGACACCCTAACAAAAATAGCTCGTAGATACGGTGTTCCCTTAAGAGTGCTTCGAGATATGAATTCAGGCCTTAATCCCCGAAGGTTGAGGATAGGTAAGGTAATACGAGTCCCTTCTGGAGTAGTAACATTGGAAAGCGGTAAAGGAATATTCGGAAACAGTGCTATTTGGCCATACCGTGTACGTAAAGGAGACACACTGTTTTCGATTGCCCGCAGATATAAGGTTCGTTTAAGAACACTAATAAGGCTGAATCCTCAGGTTCACCCGAAGCGTCTTCAGATAGGCGATCTAATCCATATTCCAGCCAGATCGGCGTAAAAGAATAGCCTTCTCTACCATCTAAATCCGCCGTCTATCTTTTTTAGATACTCATCGATTCTTCGCTTTGTACCAGGAGTAGTATTTCCCGGAAGACAATTGCAATCAAAAAAACTCATTTCTTCAATCTCGGGACTTTCCGGAAACGAGTTGATCTGCTCCCACTCAGTGACCAGAAAAACCAGAGTATGATTGCTTTTATGATCTATTCCACTCAAGTAAGGCCCACTGTAAAGCGTTGGTTCCTTGCGACATATGATATTTACTTCCTCTTCAAGCTCCCGCTTGATTGCCTCTATAACTGTTTCCCTTTTATTTACTCCCCCTCCCGGCAGATACCAGCCTTTACGATATGAATTTTTTACAAGAAGAACCTGGTCGGAATTGTTGAAAACCAGCGCGGCAACACCTATGCTCAAGGGCTTGGTGCATCGCCAGTACATCCGGGCAAGCCTGAATCCAATACGAATGAATGTGGTATTCACCAGATTTTAAACACTATGATTAATTTTCTCCCTTTAAAAAGTAGGAGGAGCAGAAAATATATAAAAATAAAATTTAGCATTCATACATATCTTTGTCAATAGCAGAGGCTGCGGGTGTTAAGCCAAAATAGAAATGTTCATATAAAACTCCCTTTAGTCAACATTGTGAACACTTAACTGTAAATATTTACTTGACTATTCACTGTTCACAAACTATCCTACTTGCAATGGAAACAACTGAAGAGACCAAAAGCAGAATCTTAAGCGCGGCAGAGAAACGTTTCCGTCAGTATGGTTTCAACAAAACCACTATGGCTGAGATTGCAAAAGATTGTGATATGTCAGCTGCAAACATCTACCGTTTTTATGAAAGTAAGCAGGATATAGTTGTGGAAATCGCGGCTTCCTGTTTCAGAGAAACCGAAGATTCTTTACGGGAAGTTTTACATCGTCCGGGCCTGAGCGCTTCTAAACGCATCGAGGTATTTGTGCTGCAACTCCTCCACGGCACACACGATCTGCATGCAAATTCTCCTAAAATATATGAATTGGTTGAGTTTATAACAATGGAGCGCTTTGATCTCGTAAACTCTCACATAGAGGCTAAACAGTCGTTACTTGCGGAGATTTTGGCCGAAGGCAATAGAAACGGTGAATTTGATGTCAAAGATATTTTCTATACTGCCGAAATGGTGTTGAAAGCAACTATTATGTTTTATTTTCCTGTTTTCTCAAATATTTTTCCGGTGGAAGAAATGAAACGTTTTGCCAAAGGGGTTGTTGACCTACTGCTTAGAGGACTTGAAAGAAGATAAGAAGATAAAAAATTTTGTGCTAATTGTGAATATATTATATTTTATTCACAATTAACCCTTCAGCACATAAAACGGAGGAGTAAATGCACAGGTTCGAGAAAGCTTTCGGGGAATGGGTAGTAAAACACAGATGGTGGATGATCGTTGCCACATTATTGGTGGTAGCGATTGCTACAAGCGGAGTAAGATTCCTGACATTCAACAACGATTCCCGCATATTCTTTGGTAAAGACAATCCGCAGTTGCAGGCGCTTGAGGCACTTGAAAACACTTACACAAAAAGCGATAACGTATTATTTGTTATCGCCCCAAAAAACGGTGATGTATTCACCATACAAACACTTACAGCGCTAGAAGAATTAACTGAAGCCGCCTGGCAAATACCATACTCAAGCCGGGTAGATTCCATCATTAATTTTCAGTACATTCATGCGGAGGGCGACGATTTTTTAGTTGAAAATCTGGTTGAGGATGCAAGAAAACTCACAGAATCTGACCTCGAACGCATAAGAAATATCGCCCTTAACGAACCGATGCTTCTTAATCGTCTGATATCGCCTTCCGGCTATGTAACGGGTCTGAATGTGAATATCATAAAACCGGGAAAATCAATGGGTGAATCTCCGGAAGTAACAGCGTTTGCCAGAAATATGGTAGAGGAGTTCCGCATAAAACATCCTGACCTTGACCTCTACCTGATTGGTGGAATCGTAATGGACACGGCCTTTGGCGAGGCGAGTAAGGATGACATGTCCACTCTGATTCCGCTTATGTATCTAACTCTGGTTGTAATGATGGGGCTTACACTGCGATCATTTACCGGAACCCTTATCACACTAATTATTATTGCTTTCTCAATGATTACTGGTCTGGGTCTTGCCGGATGGCTCGGGATATCGCTAAGTGCTGCTTCGGCCAACTCGCCTACAATTATTCTTACTCTGGCTGTGGCTGACAGTGTACATATACTTGTATCGATATTTCATCTGATGCGACAGGGAAAAACCAGACACGAGGCGGTAGCCGAGTCTCTTAGAATAAATTTGCAACCGGTCTTCCTAACAAGCATAACTACGGTAATCGGATTTTTGACCATGAATTTCTCTGATGCTCCGCCGTTTAGGGATCTTGGCAATATTGTTGCCATGGGTGTGGCAGCTGCGTTTATATACTCGATATTATTTCTACCGGCCCTGATATCGGTTATTCCACTAAAAATAGAGGCAAGGCCTAAACAAAAACGTCATATACTGGAACACCTGGCGGATTTTGTTGTGAACCGGAGAAAGCCATTGTTTTGGGGTATGCTGGTTACTATTTTAGCGCTGACAGCCGGAACCTTTAAAATTGAGCTGGACGATAATTTTATTCAGTATTTCGACGAGCGTTACGAGTTCCGCAGGGCCACGGATTTTACGATAGAAAATCTGACTGGATTTGACACAATAGAATATTCTCTAAACTCCGGTGAACCAGGAGGCATAAACGACCCTTCCTATCTGAAGAAGGTTGAAGAATTTGCAAACTGGTACCGCAAACAACCAGGAGTAGTACATGTAAGCACCATCACCGACACGATGAAGCAGCTTAACAAAAGTATGCACGGGGATGATCCCACCTACTACCGCATACCTGAAAGCCGCAACCTGGCAGCCCAGTATCTGCTGCTATATGAGATGTCGCTTCCCTTCGGCCTCGACATGAACGACCAGATTAACGTTGAAAAATCCGCAACCCACTTAAGAGTACTGATGAAAGAGGTTACCACAAAGCAATTGCGCAGGACAGATGAACAGGCCAGAAACTGGCTTGCGCAAAATGCCCCTAAAGAGATGTTCACCTACGGCAGCGGCCTCTCCATAATGTTCGCCCATATATCCAAGCGCAACATTGATAGCATGCTGGGCGCCTCTTTCATGGCCCTGGTGCTGATCTCGGGCATACTGATGTTTGCCCTGCGCAGTTTTAAACTGGGTCTGGTGAGTCTTGTACCAAACCTCGCTCCGGCCTTCATGGCCTTTGGATTATGGGGAATAACCGTGGGCCAGGTGGGTCTGGCAATATCCGTACTGGTTGCCTTAACGCTCGGCATAGTAGTGGACGATACGATACATTTTATAAGCAAGTACATACGCGCCAGGCGCGAATATGGAATGAACCCGCAGGAAGCAGTAAAATACTCTTTTCATACCGTGGGCACAGCCCTCTGGACAACAAGTACCGTACTGGCAGCCGGTTTTCTGGTTCTTTCATTTTCAGGATTTAAAATCAACTCAGATATGGGATTAATGACAGCCATAACCATTACTCTGGCACTGGCTATGGACTTTTTATTCCTACCTACATTATTGATGAAAGTGGAGGAGAAAGAATCATGAACAGATCAAAATACAAATTCAAATATGGCGTAATGATGATGCTGTCACTGCTACTGCTGGTTACGTCATTGGCGGCAGCGGAAACAGCAGAGGAAAAGGGACTCTCCATAACACGCGAGGCAGATCTTCGAGATACCGGGTTTGGTGATTTCACTGCGGATATGCGTATGGTACTAAAAAATAAACACGGACAGGAGAGCGTGAGAAAGATTCGTATACGCACACTTGAGGTGAAAGACGACGGCGATAAAAACTTATCGATATTCGACACACCTCTGGATGTAAAGGGCACTGCTTTTCTCACCTATACCCACAAGGTGGGTGATGATGATCAGTGGCTCTACCTGCCAGCGCTTAAAAGGGTAAAACGGATAAGCTCCAGAAATAAGTCCGGATCGTTCATGGGCAGCGAATTCGCCTATGAGGATATATCCAGCCAGGAAGTTGAAAAATATACCTATAAATGGATGACAGCAAGGAATGCTTTGTTGTAGAAAACTACCCGGTAGACAAAAAAAATTCGGGCTATACACGGCAAGTGAGTTGGATTGATAAGAACAAATACCGCGTGTTTAAAATCGACTTCTACGACCGCAAGAACTCTCATCTTAAAACCCTTACATTCAAAGGATACCATCAGTACCTGGATAAATACTGGCGACCGGATGAGATGAATATGGTCAACCATCAAAACGGAAAGAGCACAAGACTTATCTGGTCAAACTATAAATTCCGCATTGGGTTGAAAGCTCGTGACTTTAGCAAAAACAGCCTTAAACGGGCAAGGTGAAAGCGAAGTCTCTAACAACAACAGCCCTGTCTCTTCTGCTTATCTTCGCCTGGGCATCCGTAGCTGCGGCCCATGAACTATCGGGCTATATATCTGCGGATGCTTGGTTTTTTCCAAACGACGCCCTGTTTCCGGGCCAAGAGCAAAACAACGCATCGCTTGCCATGCAGCCCGAGTATTACCACGAATGGGAAAGCGGCTCCAGTTTCATATTTGTTCCCTTTGCACGCCTGGACGGCGCAGACCCGGAACGCACACACTTTGATATCCGCGAGTTGAACTACTTATGGGTGACAGACTCACTGGAACTGCAACTGGGAGTTGGAAAAGTTTTCTGGGGTGTAACAGAATTCGTTCACCTGGTTGATATTATCAACCAGATCGACAGCGTGGAATCCATAGACTACGAAGACAGGCTGGGGCAACCCATGATTCACCTTTCTGTGCCGCGTGACTGGGGTGTTGTCGAGATGTTTGTGCTGCCTTACTTCCGTGAGCGGACCTTTCCAGGACGCAAAGGACGCCTGCGGTATTCACTGCTGGTGGATACTGACAACGCAGTTTATGAAAGCGCGGATAAGAATCGTCACACTGATTTTGCCATTCGCTACAGTCACTCGATTGGAGCATGGGATATAGGAATATCTAACTTCAACGGAACCGGACGCGAGCCGACAATCAGGTTGAATTACAATAACAGAGGCGAACCGGTCCTCATCCCTTTTTACGAACAGATAAATCAAACATCTCTTGAACTACAACTTGTCGAGGGGCGATGGCTGTTTAAATTCGAGGGGCTATACAGAACCGGACAGGAAGATGCTTTTTTTGCCGCTACCGGCGGTTTCGAATACACATTTGTAAATCTTGCCGAAACCGGTATGGACCTGGGTGTAATAGGAGAATGGGCTTATGACCAGCGAGGAGAAGTTGCACTGACCCCGTTTTCAAACGATGTAATATTCGGCATGCGCCTTAACGTAAACGATGCCGCAGGCTCAGAACTTCTTGCAGGCTTAGTAAGTAAAATGGACAATCCCTCAGGCGCTGTAGTAGTCGAAGCAGGCCACCGGCTTGGGGATAACTGGAAGTTAGCCATGGAAATATACGCCTTTTTCAATCAGCGCAAAAAAGATCTATTCTACAGTCTACGAAACGATGATTTTTTCCGGTTTGAACTTATCTATTATTATTGATTGTTTTTTAAGAATGTTAAAAAAAACGACACAGCCACTTCCAGACTGTATATTAGGTAAAGATAAAGTCATCTTATTTTTACAGGTTTTCACAGGTTTTTACAGATTTTTTTCAGATGCTTGACAGATGTCTGAGAGATCGTTGACTTTTTTATAATAATATAATAATATTTGCATATATAGTAAGTAAGCGTTTGAAACTGCGCCAGCCTTAATTTGGCAAGTAGGAGGTTGTATGAGATCACTGGGACAGAGAGTAGAACTACTAAAAGTTGTTGCTCATCCGGTAAGAATCAGGATACTTGAAGAACTTTTAAAAGGAGTAAAATGCGTAAGTGATTTTGAAGATTTCTTAGAGATAAGCCAGCCCAATATATCACAACACCTTGGATTACTTAGAAATCATGGTGTAATTGATAATTACATGGATGGAAGGCTCAGGTGTTACTTCCTCGTTGATCCGATAATTCCAGACATTCTTGAAATACTCAAGAGGGATTATATTGAAGTGCTTCCTGCGCCTGCTTGCTGTCCTGTAACAAAAAAAGGCAAATATCCAGGAGAGAGGAGGAGGTAATGTGCCGAAATATTTCTATTTTTGTCCGGATTGCATAAAAAAACCTCTCAACTCAACTTGGATTTAACCTAAAAAGGAAAGGAGGTGAGTAGTAGCTATGACGATAGGTAGATGGATATCTTTGATAGTTCTCATGATATTTTTTGTTGTTTCCGGACCTATTGGTTGCAAAACAACCGATAATACAGACCATGGCAGTACAACCACCCACTCTGAACAAGAAGACGATATGTTTGAAGGCAGTTGATAGTCATAATGAATGTTTTTCATAAAGCCGCTGCGGATGATCATCCGCAGCGGCTTTATTCTATAAAATGAAGACAAAAACAGGAACCATCTCTGGTTCCAGAAACCAATATCTTTTTTTATTTTACGGCATGGTGTTGCTCTTTATTTTTGGGGCTACAGCAGCGTTAAGCAGACAATTTGTATATGGAGAAAGTCATGCCGAGAGACCTGTTCTGGGCTTTCTTCTGCTCATGACGGCGGCCTTTCTAGTTTACGCATGGGTGGTGCGGTCTTTTGTAAAAGGGATATGGCAGACCGGGGCTGCTGCAATTATAGGCTTTGGCCTGCTGTTTCGTATTGTCTTTTTTTTCTCCAATCCTATTCAGGAAAATGATTTTTACCGTTATTTGTGGGATGGCCGGGTAATGGCTGCAGGAATAAATCCCTATATGGTTGCACCAGATGATATTAATGATTATGAAAACAAAACCGCCTTTATAATGAAACTGCGTAAGCTCAGAGACAGTGATCCCTATCTAAAGAATACTGTTTTACCAAGAATCGGCCATAGCAAAGTTAATACTATTTATCCTCCTGTTGCACAGGCAATATTTGCTGCTGTAGGAGTTTTCAAAGGCAAAACAGCTATGCTGCGCACTGTTTTGTTAATGTTCGACCTGGCCTGCATGGTTCTCATAGTGCTTTTACTTAGGCAATTAAAACTACCTGCATGGGCTGTTGTTATTTACGCGTGGTCTCCAATTATTATCAAAGAATTTGCTAACGCAATGCATATGGATGTAATTCCCATATCATTTATGTTGGCTGCTTTGTTGCTTGCAGTAAAAGATAGGTGGGTATTGGCAACAATGTTTCTGGCAATAGCCACCCTGTCAAAATTTTTTCCTATTTTGCTTTTGCCGTTTTTTCTAAAGAGATTCTGGACCCGGCACCCTAAACAGGCACTCTATGCAGCAGGGATTTTTGGGACTGTGGTTGCAGCCGGATTTCTTCCTTTTCTTGAAAAAAATCTATCTGTGTTTTCCGGTCTGTTTATCTATGCCCGGGACTGGCAAGTGAATGCACCTGTATTTTCAGCACTCAACATGCTTTCGACTCTAATTATCGGAGCCCAGAACAGTCAGATACTGGCCCGTGTTTTATCCGGCGTACTAATCAGCATGGTAGTACTTACATGCATGCTCCGCCAGAAAGATATGCCTGAAACCATTGTACAAACATCACTTATTGCAATGTCTGCACTTTTCCTAATCGGCCCTACAGGCTATCCCTGGTATTTTGCGTGGGTCTTGTGTTTGTGTGCGGTTATGCCTGCAAAAACTCTCATTTTGTGTTCAGGACTTATTCCACTTTATTATCTGAGGTTTTATTATGCATACAAGGGTAATGCAGAGTTATTTCAGAATGTGATTATATGGCTGGAGTTTGCGCCTGTCTATGCATTATTAATCTGGGATATATTTTTCAGAAAAAAATTTTTTATAAAAAATGAAATCCCTATCCCTATAAAAGCCATATGAGGATTTCCGTAATCATACCAGCACTAAATGAAGAAAAAGCCATAGGAAGTGTAATCGATGAAATCCCTAAAAGTCTGGTGCAGGAGATTATAGTTGCTGACAACGGCTCTTCAGACTGCACACAGGATGTAGCCAGAAAACACGGCGCTAGTGTTGTAGAGGAAAAAACAAAAGGCTATGGAGCTGCATGTCTTGCCGGCATGCGAGCTATCAGCAGTACTGACATAGTGGTGTTTCTTGATGGAGATCACAGTGATTTTCCTGCTGAGATGCTGAGTCTGGTTAAGCCCATTCTGGATGGAAATGCAGATTTAGTAATAGGCTCCAGGGTGCTGGGAAAAGCGGAAAACGGCGCCCTCCTTCCCCAGGTAAGATACGGAAATAAGTTGGCTGTTTTTCTTATCCATCTACTTTATGGGTACAAGTATACGGACATGGGGCCCTTCCGGGCTATACAATGGGATGCGCTTATGAAACTACATATGTCTGATACCAATTTTGGATGGACTTCTGAGATGCAGGTCAAAGCGCTGAAGCAGAAATTACGTGTTATGGAAATTCCAGTCTCTTACAGAAAGCGGACAGGCCATTCCAAAATAAGCGGAACCGTCTCAGGAACAATAAGGGCAGGATACAAAATTATTTTTACAATCCTAAAATACTCGATAAATATTTTTTAATAGACTGAAGATTCCAAATTGAGATCTGGATTTAAGAACGAGTTATTGCCTTGACTTTTCCATAAAAACATAATAATATTCGTATGTATTAATGTGTTTTAGAAAAATGCTGTTGTGCAGGAGGACCTTTCCATGAACATTATCATGAAAATTATCATGAAGATCATTATGACTCTTGCTTTAGTCTTAATATTACCTTTTAGTGTATTTTCAGAATCAAACGATAAAGAAAATTCCGGGAAACAATTATATGACGCCTTTTGTGCCAGATGTCATGGATTTAAGGGTGAGGGAGACGGATGTGATAGTGGTTTTACATTTCCTAAACCAAGAGATTTTACTGTCGGCACATATAAGTTTCGTTCTACTCCTACAGGTGATCCTCCAATAGATGATGACATCAGGCAATCGATCAAAAGAGGCGCTCCTAGCACTGCAATGGAGCCATGGAAACGTTTTAGTGATGATGAAACTAAAGCCATAGTCGAACACCTTAAAAATTTCTCACCAGATGCCTTTGAATTTCCAGGAGAACCCATAGCGATTAAAAACCAGCCTCTGGCAACAGAGGAAATAATAAAAACTGGCAGAAGATTATTTAAAGAAGCAAAATGCCGGGAATGCCACGGTAACGCTGGCAGAGGCAACGGAACAAAGGGATGGAAAAAGAAGTTCAAAGATGACTGGGGAGAAAAAATATATCCTGCTAACCATACTCACGGATGGGAACTGAAAAACGGCTCAAGCGTAGAAGATCTTTTCAGAACAATTAGTACAGGTATTGATGGCACTCCGATGCCATCGCATCAGGATTCTTATACAGACAATGAGAGATGGGCACTGGCATATTTCGTAAAATCCCTACAGATAAAAAGAAAAATCTCCAGTGTTGTAAATGCAGTTGAGGTAGATGATATCCCCTCTTCTTTGGAAGACGAATTATGGACTGACGCTGACTATATTGATATGCCTATGGAAGGACCAAAGACGGCTATCTCTTTAGCATCACAGTACTTCAAACCAATGATAACGAATATGAGGGCCAGAGTACTTTATACCGATTCGGAAGTCGCTATTATGCTTGAATGGTCTGATAGAAAACCCGATAAAGGTGATGATGGTCTTCCTCCAGATGCTGTCCGTTTACAGTTCCCTGTAAAAATACTTTCAAAAACACTTTCAAAAATACTTTCAAATGCAGAAACCCCTTATTCAGAAGAAAGAAAAATACCGCTTAATTTCTGGAACTGGAACGCATCTAACAACCTTGCTCCTGAACTTAATATATCTGCACCAGAAGAGGAAGAAAAAAATATATCTAAACCGAAACAGGTGGATATTAAGACTGTAGCTAACTACAAAGATGGTTTATACAGAGTTGTATTTATAAGGCAGATAGATATGGAAAACGAAAATGATATCAACTTTTCGTCTAACACATTTATACCCTTTTCTGTAGTTGCTTATGATGGCAGAAATAATGAGAAAGATGACAGAGCTGCTATATCAAACTGGCACTATATTAAAATAGAATTATAGCTAGCCGATATTTTTAACATGATTTTTAATATGACTTTTAACAGCCTTGACTTTTACATAAAAATATAATAATATTTGCATATATAGTCAAAAAACAGGAGGCTATACAATGTCAACATGGAGAGGAATTAAAACCAATATCAGACAGAATAATTCCATGAGGATAGCGGGCTTATTGTTTGCTTGTTCCCTGCTGATTGTTACCTCCATAAATGTAGCCATGAGCGAGGAACTTAAAGGCCGGATTCTCGGTGAAAAATGTGCTCAGCTGGGAAAAGTGGGTGACTGTTATCTGAAGTGGGCTGATCCCATGGTTTTCTGGACAGAAGAGGGTGACTACTACCAGATTGAGCTTAAGGGCAAAGACCTAGACCAGGTGACTCTGGACAAAGCGTTCGGTCTTGAGGTACAGGTGAAAGGGACTATTATTGATGACGATCGGATTCAAATCGCCAGCCTGAAGATTCTTAATCCTCCTGGTAAAAAAGAATTTTTCAAAGGATGACTCTAAAGTCCACGGTCCCCGGCGGGGACCCGGAATAACAGTTCACATGGTGCAGTTGTCAGGGGTCAGGAAAAGCTGTTGTTTCAATCGGTCCTATCGGTCTGAGCAGTCTGATCGGTCCATATTACTTTTTCCTGTGAACTGTTACCGAATATTATAAGGGCCTTAGGCCCATACCAACTATACGGAGGTAGTTTTTTATGCACTTGCACTTGTATTTGTACTACATGAAAAAAATGCGTTTGGGTTTTTTAGTCGCCCTGATTCTGGCCCTGGTGATACCAGCAGGCTCTTGGGCTCAAGACTATGCGCGGCCCGAACTGTTGATAGAAACCGACGAACTGGCCAAATTACTGGAGCACTCTACGGCCAACGTCAGTCTGATAGATGTTGAGGATAAGAAAACCTATCAGCGTGCCCATATCCCTGGAGCTGTCAATCTCTTCTACAGGCTTTTAGCCGATCTTGAGTCACGCAAGAAAAACGGTTATCCAGCAACCCCGGAAGATGCGGAAAAATTACTTGGCGAGGCAGGCGTGGGCAAAGATACACTGGTTGTAATCTATGACAGCGGCAAAGGTCCATCAGCCTCAGCAGTATGGTTTGCTCTGGATTTTTTCGGCCATAAAAATGTAAAAGTATTAAACGGAGGCTTTCGCAAATGGGTAAAGGAAAGCCGTCTGGTTACACAAGATGTTCCTGAGGTAGAAAAAAAGAAATTTGTAGCAAACCCCGATCCCAAAAAGGTGGTGACTCTTAAATGGATGACAAAGAAACTGCCTAAGAAAAAAGCCCTGCTTGTGGACACTCGTTCATTTAAAGAGTTTATCGGAGAAAACATCATATCAGGAGCATCCCGTGGCGGCCATATCCCTGGAGCCCTGAACCTACAGTGGCAAAAACTCGCAAACGATATGGAGACGTTCAAATCAGCCAAGCAGATAAAGAAAACCCTGGCAAAACGGGGCATAAATGAAGACACTAAGGTGGTTACATATTGCCAGATCGGCATGGGTCGCTCCACCTTTTTGATTTTGGCAATGAAGCTTATCGGGTACGACAACGTAGTCGAATACACAGGCTCCTGGGAGGAGTGGTCGGCTGATCCGCGCTTACCTATTGAGAAATAATCTAACTACAGGTGAATAGACTGAAGGCTGAAGACTATTAGGTTTTAAACATTTTAAAAGGGCCTGATTCCAAGTAGGGGCGTATCGCAATACGCCTTTACAGCCTTCAGTCTTCAACCTAACCTACCTGTAGTTACAAAAGAGGCAATTGAATGGTCAGCAGACGAGACTTCCTTAAATATTCCGGTGGAATCTGTGCCTTAGGGCTTGGATTGCCACAGGATGTCCTGGCACAAGTAGTACAGATAGACAACCCACTGCTTGCCTACCCCAACCGCACCTGGGAAGATTTCTACCGCAATGAGTTTTCTGCTGTAAGCGGCAATGCCAACGGATTTGCATTCCACTGCTCTAACTGCCAGGGCAACTGTGC
>CAYWZR010000037.1:0-13308 GCA_964462885.1 uncultured Nitrospirota bacterium | reverse complement strand
CCCAGGTATGCGTACCGTTTGTTAAATCCGCAGTTAAAGAGGAAAGGGTCCAAAGGCCGCCATTAGTTGGATCAACAGTGCTCGAAGCCACCTCAACTCCGTCGACGTATAGCGAAAGACGTACTATATCTCCATAGCGTAACCAACCCCAGGTTGGCTCCAGTATTCCGAAGTCAAATGTAATTATGTTGGTTGCTGTCTCTGTATAGCCGTCCGCCGGGCTTATAGAAAATGTCTGAGGAGCCTTCCAGCCGCGATCAATAGAAGAGATCCAGGAAACAAGCAAGTTACTGCGGGTCCACTCAAGCATTCCTCCGTCGTTGCCTCCCGCGCCATCACCATCAATATTATAAACATTGGTAAAGCCCATATTTGACTCTATCCAGCCTGCTGCACCTCTACTACGACCGCCACTACGACAGATAAGATACACAGGCGAACTCTTAGTGATGTAACCTGAGTCTAACAAAGCCTGAAAAGAGTTCCGAAATTCTGTAACATTCTGCGGAGTAGTGAGACTTCCAGTGGCATCAATCCACAATGGAATGTTTGCCGCTTGCATAGTTACACCAGTTGCACTGTCAACCCATGTTGCGGTACCACGGTTTGCAGCCTCTTGAGTCGGGCAAGTATTTCCATTTGCCCAAAGCGGATCACACCCATTGTGCTCTTCAACAGTCCGAACATCAATGATTACACCATTGCCTGCTGAAACCGCATTACTGGCGCTTACAGCAGAAACTTCTGTGAATGCCCATACTGACTGCGCTGCAAGTAAAAAAATAGCTGCAAGCGCCAAAAATACTGCCGACATTTTCCTCTTTTTCATAAATAACCTCACAATTAATGAATTTATCCTAAACATAATCTTTCCTGCATTTTTTCAGCATCTTCACCTAATTAAATTACAATTATAGTATAGATAAACAACAGATACAATACATTATTTTTTCAGCGTAGAAAAAACAAAGTCTTTATTGAAAGCACTACTATGACAGGCATGGCAATCGCTTGCTCCATTTACTCCTTTTGCTTTAAGCTTATCTCCAGCAAACACCTCATAAATCCAACCGGAAGTTTTAGGAGAACCATTACTCTTTTCCATTATTCCAATGAACTTCCTATCACCTTCTGTTATGGCACTACCATCATCTACTGCCTCAAATAAATCAAAAACAATAACACTACCAACAGGAAACTTACCTTCAGTGTATCCCTTAATAGCCTTATTATTGGCATAGATACTGTGAATACCTCCAAAGGGTTCAAATAGGGCATGTCCTTTTTTAATGACCATTGTTTTTACATGATTCCAGCTTTTGTAGTTGTTTGGTAGGCTGACATTTTCACCTGCTGAAATTAAAGGTGAACTGATCATAAAAAGCATTAAAAATGAAGCTACTGTTACTATTTTTCGCATTTGTTTCATCTCCTTTTAGGTTTTATTTGATACTTTATTTTTATTGTCAAATATATTATAGTTATGGAGAACATACTGTAAATGAGTTACTTTTCAGTAACTTAGTTACCAAAAAAAGAAAATAACTATACCTTATGAATTCAATACAGCTTTACAATAATCTTTCATGCAGGTGGAGCATTACAATTTTGTCTAATCTTTTAGATGGCCCTCAAAGACCAGCAGAAATGTTCAGGGCAATTGATGGAATGTCAAAAAAGGTTTTTTATGAAAGAATATCCTCTTTAATCGATACTGGTTTTATAAAAAAAAGAGTGATAACGGTATTCCCTTCTCATGTTGAGTATAGCTTTACTGAAAAAGGAAAAGAATTTATACCATTTTTAACGGAACTTCGTTCTCTTAGTGTTAATGGAGAATCCATATCTCATGTATTTAAATGCAAATGGCTAGAGTCTATACTTATAGCTCTTTCTAAAGATGAGATGAGAACTATGGAGTTAAAATATGCTATTGGTGAAATTAGCAATAAAGTTTTAGCTGAAAAACTAAAAAAACTTGAGCGCTTTCTATTGATAGAGAGAAACGTTGAATTGGATGTGCCTGTGAAAGTCAAATACAACTTAAGTCAATCAGGTAAATCTCTTGCTGATTTTCTGTCAAAGTATATTGATCAAGGTATTTTATAACCCACCGTATTACTCTATTACTCTTCGTAATCCGCCATTTTCATAGATATAAGCTTGCTCACCCCAGGTTCTTCCATGGTAACACCATATAGTACATTGGCACTCTCCATCGTTCTTCTGTTATGAGTGATGGTTATAAACTGAGTATTTTTTGACATCTCCCCTAGCATTGTTACAAATTTATCTGTATTTGATTCGTCAAGAGGCGCGTCAACTTCGTCAAGCACGCAAAGCGGCGACGGCTTAATCAAAAACCCGGCAAAAAGCATAGCTACTGCTGTGAGAGCTTTTTCTCCCCCGGAAAGAAGTGTAATGTTCTGAAGCTTTTTTCCAGGCGGTTGGGAAACAATATCAAGTCCAGCTTCAAGAATACTCTCTTCACCAGCCAGCACAAGGTCTGCTTTTCCTCCACCAAATAATGCACGAAAAACCTCCTGAAATTTTTCTCTTAACATTTCGTAGGCTTTAGTGAGCCGTTCTTTGGTGGTTCGATTAATCTTAAATATAGCCTCTTCAAGGCTGCTTATCGATTGGTTCAAGTCGTTCTGCTGCGTCATTAGAAAATCGTATCGCTCGGAAAGTTCCTTGTGTTCTTCCAGTGATCCAAGACTTACAGGCCCCATGTTCGTCATCTTTTCACGTAATAAACGAAGCCGTTCGTCAGCCCTCTCGGGCACCTCGGAGAGGACGATTTCTGCAAGATCAAGACCGTAATTGTCAAGAATATTTTTAGAAAGATTTTCAGTCTTAAGGTCAAGCTTCGCTATACTGACTTCAAGTTCGCTGATCCGGCTTCTAACTGCATCAACTTGAGGGCGAATCCTTCGAACCTCACTTTCTACCTCCCTAAGGTCTGTAGAACGCTGGTTAAATTCATCTTTCCTGGCATGCAGCGCATCGGTTTCATTTTTTACGCGGGTAACCGCTTCAGAAAGAATTTTTGAGGCTTCATGTATTGCGGCATCCGTTTCCAGCATCTTTTTTCCCATGCCGGTTAATTCGTTTCTAAGACTCTCCTGCTGGCTCTGGTTTTCTCCAACTACCATTTCTATTCGTTCTTTCTCGCGTAGCAGGTTATCGAGGCTGGTCTTTCTAGCATTAAACTCAACCCGCCGGTCGGTAGTTTCGTCTCTAAGTCTCTGAAGTAGTTTTTTATTGTTGGCCATCTCTTCTTGTAAGGAGCCGATCGCCTCCTCAGCACTGCCTTTCTTACCGGCTAATTCATCAAGAAGAAGACGTTTTTCATTTCTCAGCTCAGACAGCCGCTTGAACTCAGTAGCAGCCTGAGATCTTTCGACTTGCATAAGCTCCAGTTTATTTCTGTTTTGCACCAGAGCTTCAGCAGCAAAAGTTTCCTGCCTCTTTAATTTATCCAGCTCGCTATCCGCCTCCCGGATCTGCCTTTCGATTTTCTCCAGACCAGATTCCATATCCTCAATCCGGTGTCTGGACTTCTCCACCAGGGTAAGAAAATCCCCTGTCGTCTGCTCCGATTTCTTCACGGCTGCATCAAGATCCCGTATCTCACCTTTCATACTTAAGATCCCTTTTTCACTTCCTCCGTGCAAAACTCCTGATGGCTCTAGAACCTCACCTTCCATTGTGACAAAAGTCATAAAACTGGAAGTTTTCCAGAGGTGCAAGGCAGTCTCCATATCGCGCACTACAACAGCATCTGCAAGCAAATTGGTCACAATACTTTTATATTCATCATTTTTTGCCGAGATAAGGTCAGAGGCTCTGCCTATTACTCCACCGCCGCTTGGAACCTCGCTCAGAGTAATCGGTCGCGCAGAGACCGGAAGAAATACACCACGTCCATAACCCCTATCTTTCAAGTAGCTTAAGGCCCTGCCAGCTTCTGCGTGATCCTGCATAATGAGCGACTGTATGCGCTCCCCAAGCACAGCTTCAATGGCTGTTTCATACTCTGAAGGCACTTGTATGGCATCTGCAACAAGACCCTTTATTTCCAGATTATGTTCACTCCCACTTCCCTTTATAAGTTTTTTAATACCTTTCCTGTATCCTGCTAAACCGTCTTCCATTTCCTTTAGAGATTTTAGTCTGGACGAGGCCGCCACCAGGTCCTCCTTGGCACTGCGATACTCGTCTTCGAGCTGCTTTAGATCTTTGCGGGCTTCCTGGAGTTCATCCGTCATTCGAGTTCGTGCCAGTTTACTTAACTCAACCTCGAAAGCTTGATCCTCTACGTGGACATGCATGGCATCTATAGAGTTTTTTGCATTAGCCACTTCACGTTCGAGAACTTTAATGTCTTCGTCGGCACGAGCCTCGTTACGCTTCTGGCTTTCTTGCTCTCTTTCTAGATTCGAAAATTCGTTTTTGGCATGTGCAAACTCTTCTGCCTGCCTAAAAAGCTCCCGGCGTTTTTCATCCAACGCTTCCTCAATATCAAGAAGACTTTCCTCAACCGCCTTAAATTCAGTATTCCCTGTTTGCAGCCGACTATGAAATTCTTCCACCTCCTGCCTAAGAATTCCTTCTTGACCTTTTAGTTGTTCAATCTCGCGGATAAGAATAGTTTCACGATCCTTTAACTCTTTCTCTCTGGTGTTGTTCCTCTCCCGTCTTGCCTCCAGATTAGAGTGTTCATTCCTAAAGACTTCGATCTTCCCCTCTAACTCGGTGATACTTTTTTCTATAACATAAATACCCTGTTGTGATTTCTCTATTTCGGATTCTTTTTCCGCCATAACCAGGCGCTCTTTTTCTAATTCAGAATCCTTTCGTTCAAGTAATGCAGCTGCAGCAGCTTCCTGCATTTTTAGTTCCTGCCGCTCAGTGTTTGCTTCGTTTTTTTCAGATGAAAGTTTTTGGAACTCCCTGCTGGAAAGAGCAAGTTCAAGTTCTTTAGCCTCACCGGCCATTGCCTTGTACCTCTCGGCTTTTTTGGCCTGACGTTCAATAGCGTTCATCTGGCGTTTCACTTCACTCACGATATCTTTGATTCGTTGAAGGTTGTTCCGGGCCGATTCAAGCTTTGATACTGCCTCTTGCTTCCTAACCTTGTACTTTACGACTCCGGCCGCCTCTTCTATCAGAAAACGGCGGTCCACCGGTTTGGAGTTTATTATATCTCCCACCTTTCCCTGCTCAAGAATCGCGTATGACCGAAGTTCCAACCCTGTATCCAAAAAAATATCCCGGATGTCACGTAGACGGCACTGTTGGTTGTTTATAAGGTACTCGCTCTCTCCAGAACGAAACAGCCTGCGACTGACTCTGATCTCATCTATAGGCATACCTGAGGGTAGCTCCCGGCTTACGCCTGAGAGTGTGATAGAGACTTCAGCCATGCCCTTTTGTTTTTTTCTTTCAGTGCCATTAAAGATGACTTCTTCCATCTTTTCGCCTCTTAAGTTCTTGGCGCTCTGCTCGCCTAAAACCCATCTGAGTGCATCCACAACGTTGCTTTTGCCACATCCGTTTGGCCCAACAACAGCCGTAATTCCAGAGTGCATTTCTAAGACGGTTTTATCCGCAAAGGATTTAAAACCGTTCATTTGGATCTGATTTATACGCATTTTTTCTCTCTGAACCCTGGGGAGATTAAGGGTAATACTATCAATTATCTAAGATTAGCTTTTCCACTTTTATTTGACCATCAGCCAGACAGCCTATGCCCAGAAAGGAGCCATTAGACGCCTGTAGCTGGAAAACTTCACCCTCGTCAGGTGGTGTTTCAAAGAAACTTAGATCCAATGGGATCTGAACTCCGTTAAGGATTTTAGCCAGAGGCCCCTTAAAAAGAGTCGGAGACTCATTCAAAGGAGTCGGAGACTCACTCAAAGGAGTCGGAGACTCACTCAAAGGAGCCTGTGATTCATTGGGAAGTCTACATATTTTAAAAAAATCTAGAGCCTCATTAAGAGGAATACGATTGGCATCTCCGAGCTGTTCGATATTGACAGCAGTTTTCACCGTGAAATCTCCTACCGCAGACCTAACTAGAGATTTCAAATGACCTCCGACACCGAGTTTTAGACCGATATCCTCACAAAGTGTCCGAATGTATGTACCCTTTGAACACTCTACAGTAAAGGTCACAAAGGGGATCTGAATAGATTCAATACTTATAGAGGATATCTCCACAGACCTTGCCATTCTCTCGACCACAATACCCTTTCTTGCAAACTTGTAAAGGGGTGTGCCTTCTTTTTTTAATGCGGAGAACATGGGAGGGATCTGCTCTATTTTTCCGACAAAACTCATAACAGCATTTCTGATATCATTATCGGCCAGATTGGCCAAGTCGTCGGAGTCGGTCTTCTCGATCAATTTGCCAAAGGCATCCTGGGTGTCTGTGGTTTCGCCAAGCTTAAGCACGGCTTTGTATTTTTTAGGACGGCTCTGAAAATAATCGGCCAAGCGTGTGGCTCTGTTTAAGCAGATAAGGAGTACGCCGGTGGCGTAAGGGTCAAGAGTACCGCAATGCCCAGCTTTTTCGGCTTTGAATAAACGTTTTACGCGAGTTACAGCTTCCTGCGATGTTATGCCGGAGGGTTTATTCAGGTTTATGAGTGCCGAACGCATCCTGTACCATGGTTGTAACTAGCTTTTCTACCTCGTCCAACCGGCCTTTCATAATTCCGCCTGCGGCGTTATGATGTCCGCCGCCTCCCATGGCTTCGGCAATAGAAGCTACGTTTACCCTTCCTTTGGAACGCATGCTGATTTTAAAGGAATCAGGCCCTATCTGTCTGATAAACACCGCGACCTCCACACCTTTTATGCTTCTTGCAAGGTTGGCAAAGCTCTCGGTGTCTTCGGCTGATGTGCCGGTCTCTTTATACATGCTGTCGGTGACGCTGATAATTGCAACCTCGCCGTTACGCTTCATTGCGTTTAGAGCCTTTCCCATCAGGGCCATGCGCTCTGAGGAAATACTTTCATACAGATTTTTCGTTACATGCCAGGGATCTACTCCTGCTTCCAGCAACTCGGCCGCAGCCCGAAAGGACGAGGGGGAGGTGCTTGAGTACCTGAACCCCCCGGTGTCCGTAACTATAGCGGTATAGAGGCATAGCGCCGTATCTTTGTCCAACGGCGCATCCAATGCGCGAATTAGATTGAAAACCATCTCGCCGGTAGAAGACGCATCAGATAGTCCCCACCTTATGTCCCCAAAATCCTGCTTGGTAAGATGATGGTCAACCACAAGCCTTAGCTTGCCCGGCAATTCTTTAAAGCCTGTCCGTTCAACCTCTCCGCAGTCGAGCAGAATAAGAACATCAGGCGCTGTTTGTGGAACCGTACGGCTAAAAGCCTCCCAGCCAGGCAGATAACGATACATCATAGGAATCGGATCATTATTTAGAAGAGTTACTTCACGGCCCATCTTTTTTAAAACCCGGGACAAAGCCAGCGCAGAGCCCAGAGCATCGCCGTCAGGATTAATATGTATAACGATAAGAAAGCTCCGGGCCTCCAGTATCGCTTTGACAAGTTTATCGGGAACTTTCATTGTTTTTTCACTCTTCCTTCTTGATTTTATTAAGCAGGCGATCTATTTTGGCCCCTTGTTCGACAACCTCGTCCAGGCGGAAGACAAGCTGCGGCGTATATCTTAAGCGCACACGTTTTCCGAGCTCGGATCTTACGAATCCGGAGGAAGAGTTCAACGCTTTCATTGTCTCATCGCAGGCTTCTTTGTCTAGAATACTAATGTATATCGAGCAGTGTTTTAAGTCATCGCTAACTGTCACATCGGTTACAGTGACAAACCCTACCCTGGGATCCTTCAAACGGTACTGAATAATATCGGCAACCTCCTGGCGAATGAGGTCGGCAACGCGAATCGATCGCTTGTATCTATGCACTTGAATCCACCTTCAAATAGGATTTTTTTACAAATTCATCAACAATAGCATACAAACATGAATACAGACAACCGCAGACCATGTCAACCATAAATTCATGTCGATGGTTGAGTCAAATAGGGGGCAAAAGACGAAAGCACAGTCGGCATATTACATCCTGCATAAGGCTTTGCCGGTCATCCACTCCTTGTTTTTTATGTTGCATTCATCCGGTATAAAATTTATAATGATATATATGGAAGTTATTAAAACCGCCTGCCTTGTGCGTGATAAACAGGAATGTTGATCCGACTCCAAGAAAACGGACACCAAAATCAAAGGAGGAATGTGCATGGCTCCACTGTGGAGAAAGCTTAAACCTTCTTTTGAGGTGACCATTGATCCTGTTTGGGATCCAATTTTTTGTTTACACGGCAAGGCGGGTTTTTCCCGGATTATTTTTATGTTGATGTGGAGCATTCGGAAACCGGTCGAGTCGATTATTAAGGTTCTTTTCTCAAGAGAGATGTTGCCAATAGATGTAGTTTATCGAAACTCTTGTCTAGCCGTTATCTATGGAGAGCGCGGCGGAGGCAGATTAATCTCTAATTTTCTTAAATGGGGAAATTATCCATATCCACCCGTTTTTGCGAGAAAACATCCATCCTTAATACCAGCCGACCTGTAGTTTCCCCAGAATCAGCCCACATTAACTAGTGAACCTATGTTGCATAAGCAACTGTTAGGTTAGTTATGAGAAAGGAGCCTGCGACTGTTTTGCGGGCGCTGGTGACGTGGAACTATTCTCGTCGAAAAGGCAGACACCGCTTGCGTGGCGAATGCAGCCGAAAGAGCTGGATGCTTTTGTGGGTCAAAGTCATATTCTAGGTCCCGGTCGTGTACTACGCCGGGTTATAGAGGAAGATTCATTTGTATCTTTGATTCTTTATGGCCCACCAGGCACAGGCAAGACAGCACTTGCCCACATAATCGCCAAAAGTACGGAGTCGGAGTTTCTCAGTCTAAATGCCGTCACTTCCGGTATATCAGATATACGAAAGACGGTGGTAACCGCTAAAAGCGCCTCTCTTGCCGGACGAAAAACCATCCTTTTTATTGACGAAATACATCGATTTAATAAAATTCAGCAGGATGCCCTGCTTCCCGTAGTTGAAGAGGGAGTTATAACTCTTATCGGGGCATCCACAGAAAATCCGTTTTTCGCACTTGTCCCACCCCTTGCCTCCAGATCAATGATCTTTCAGTTCAACCCGCTATCGGTTGAAGAACTCAAAAATGTCATTATTCGCGCCATATCAGACCAGGATTTTGGCTACGGAAACAGACAGGTAGTAATAGATGATGAATCCATTAAGCAGATAGCATCACTTGCAGGTGGAGATGCAAGAAAGGCATTGAACGCTCTGGAAATTGCCGTACTAACCGCAGAAAAATCTGCCCATAATTCAGTAATTATTGATAAAGACCTAGTAATACAGGTCTTCCAGAAAGGTTCACTTTGTTACGGCGAAGATGAGCATTATGACACCATATCGGCCTTTATAAAAAGCATGCGGGGAAGTGATCCTGACGCTGCAATTTATTGGTTGGCAAAGATGCTGGAGGGTGGAGAAGATCCTCAGTATATCGCCAGGCGTATGGTTATATGCGCTTCTGAAGATGTGGGAAACGCTGATCCAATGGCAATTGTAGTTGCTACTGCCGCATCACAAGCTGCACGTGAAGTTGGCATGCCTGAGGCGCGAATCCCGCTGGCCCAGACAGCCGCATATATTGCTACCGCTCCCAAGAGCAACACTGCTATTACAGCTATAGATTCGGCGCTTTGTGATATTCGTTCCGGAGAAGTTCAGGAAGTGCCCACACATCTAAAGGATGCGCACTACCCAGGCGCAAAGCGGCTTGGAGCTGGCAAAGGATATCTCTACCCTCACGACTATGACGGACACTACGTGGAGCAGATTTACCTACCTGAGCACAAGCCTTATTATCAACCTTCCGACGAAGGTTTTGAACATATTATAAAGAGTAGATTAAATAGGAGACGCCATGGATAACCTTTTAATAATGGGTACGCTAGTGATTCTGGGCCTGGTGGCCGGCTTTGGTTTGGCCACGACCTGGAAAAAAAGCGCTGCAGAGAGAAAGCTTAAAGAGGCCGAGGAGATGGCCAACAAGCGCATAGAGCAAGCGGAAAAAGAAGCTAAAACAATCAAGAAAGAAACCGGTCTTGAGGCGAAAGACCGCATTCTTCAGGCAAAGACCGAGATGGAACAGGAACTGAAAGAAAGGCGTAAAGAACTGACACAAGCTGAGCGCCGCATGTATCAAAAGGAAGAGAATCTGGAGCGCAAATCCAACAATATTGAAAAACGAGAGCAAGAATTTGTTAATAGAGATAAAGAATACAAGAAAAAGGAAAATACTCTGGCTGATAAACTCTCCCAGGCAGATGGAGTGCTGGCAAAACAAAGAACAGCTCTTGAACGCATTTCCGGACTATCCAGTGAAGATGCTAGAAAGGAAGTTCTCAGGCTGGTTGAGGAAGAAAGCCGGCTTGAGGCGGCGAGGCTTGCAAAGCGTATTGAGGACGAAACTACTGAAAATGCTAAAAAGAAAAGCAAGGAGATAATAAGTCTGGCTATACAGAGATATGCAAGTGATTATTTAGCTGATGTTACTGTATCGGCTGTAAGTCTCCCGTCAGATGAAATGAAGGGCCGTATTATAGGCCGCGAAGGAAGAAATATCCGGGCACTAGAAGCTGCAACTGGTGTAGATGTGATTATAGACGACACTCCAGAATCAGTGGTTTTATCGGCTTTCGATCCTGTCAGACGGCAAGTGGCCCGAATAGCTCTTGAAAAACTTATATCGGACGGACGGATTCATCCGGCAAGAATTGAAGAGGTTGTCGAAAAAACATCAAAAGAGATAGAAAATACTATCAAAGAAGAGGGAGAAAAAACAGTCTTCGACCTTGGACTTCATGCTATTCATCCTGAACTGGTAAAGCTTATCGGTCGTCTTAAGTATCGGACATCTTATGCTCAGAATGTCTTGCAGCACTCGCGTGAAGTAGCTTATTTCGCAGGGATAATGGCAGCTGAACTGGGAGTAAACGTGAAGATAGCCAAAAGAGCCGGGTTACTGCACGACATTGGAAAGGCTGTTGACCATGAGTTGGAAGGGACCCATATGTCTATTGGCGAGGACCTTGCTAAGAAATACGGAGAAAAAGCGATTGTGCTAAATTCGATCCTATCCCATCACGGTGATGTGGAGCCTAACTCTGTAGAGTCGGCACTTGTGGCAGTGGCTGATGCTCTTTCAGCAGCCAGGCCGGGAGCCAGGAGGGAAAGCCTCGAAAACTACATGAAACGCCTTGAAAAGCTGGAGGAAATGGCCAAGTCGTGCAAAGGCGTAGATAATTGCTACGCAATTCAGGCAGGTCGAGAAGTAAGAGTGATGGTTAAACCCGAGGACAACTCTGATGAAGCTTGCTTTCTGATGTCCAAGGATCTTGCCAAGCGTATTGAAAAAGAGATGACATACCCAGGCCAGATCAAAGTGACAGTTATACGGGAATCCAGGTTTATAGAATATGCAAAGTAGTAGAAAGGTAAAGAGTGAATGGAGAAGGGGGGAAGGGCTTGCCAGGACAAGCCTGGTTGGTCTTTAGATGATAGTACTCTTTATTGGTGATATAGTAGGTGCATCAGGGCGCAAAGCACTCAGGGAATACCTTCCGGGTATTGTCTCAAGGTACAATGTCGATTTTGTGATCGCAAACGGTGAAAATGCCGCTGGTGGATTCGGTATTACGCGAAGCATGGCCGAGCAGATATTTGCAGCCGGAGTTCATTTAATTACCTCGGGCAATCATATATGGGACAAAAAGGAAGTACTGGGTTTTATCGAAAGCGAACCCAGGCTCCTTAGACCGGCGAACTATCCAGATGGTGCACCAGGTGTGGGTTTCGGCGTATTTGTAACGCCGACAGGAAGTAAGTTAGCAGTTCTGAATCTTGCCGGCAGAGTTTTTATGCCAGCAATCGATTGCCCGTTTCAGTACGCGATGAAAAACATGAGCCGGATGTTAAAGGAAACAAAAACACTTATTATCGATTTTCATGCAGAGGCGACTTCCGAGAAAATCGCCTTTGCAAGAATGCTGGATGGCCGTGTAACAGCCGTTATCGGTACCCATACCCACGTTCAAACCGCTGATGAAAGACTACTACAAGGAGGCACCGCTTATATAAGTGATGCCGGAATGACCGGCCCGGTGGAATCGGTTATCGGTACCGAGCCTGATATTGTAATCGAGAAATTTCTAACACAACTCCCCCGGCGTTTTGAGGTTGCCAAGGGAGCCCGGCGTCTGGATGGTGTGATTCTGGATATAAACGAGACCAATGGCAAAGCGCTTGGAATTCAGCGGATCAGTATATCCAAGGTGATAGATGCATATTAATTAATCATAAATTTGTACAAAAAAATACGGGTTCAGTCAGTATTGCTATTAATGGTCCGATCTTGTTTTTCACCCAACTTCTTGTTTTTTGCCACCTCCCCTGGTGTATAAACAAATGCGAAAATCTTTCTATCAGGAGCATACTCTGTAGCAATATTTTCCAGCCTCTCTTTAATTTCTTCACCTGTTCCTCTGACCAGACTTAGCGGTGATCGCAGTTTTAATTTAAGGGTAATAACTCCTGATAATATTAGAGCCATTCCAATAATCTGTACGTTGTTGAGACTCTCTCCCAAAAAAATATACGCCCATATCACAGTAAAGACAGGACCGAGTGAACTTATTATGACTGCTTTACCAGCGCCGATTTTCTTTATTCCATACATATAGGCAAGAAACGGAATAAAACCGGTAACAACACCAAGCAGCGAAGCTATTGCCCATGCTTCGTAACTGTCGGGATAATCTCTGTTTCCCAAAAAAAATCCGAAGAAGCCTACCAGAAAAATAGCCGTGTTAGTAGTAAGCTTAACCGGAGATGCATACTTTAAGGCTCTTTCGCTCAGCGAACTATAAAGAGCAAAGCAAAAGGCGCTAAGCAATGCAAATATAATTCCTTTTCCTTTTACAGCAAGAAGGTCCACCTGGTCCAGCCTGATGACCAGAACCAAGCCGACAAAAGTAATTATCATAGCAACAAATTTTGATAATGTTATTTTCTCTCCGAAAAATAAATAGAGCATCAGTATGGTCATGGCAGGGTATATAAATACCACAAGGGTTGCAAGTGAAGCCTCTAGCAGTTCTAAAGAAAAGAAAGAAAATAGCATGGCGCAACCTATGCCAACTATACCCATAAAAGAGTATTTAATTGCTTCC
>CAYWZR010000036.1:0-13332 GCA_964462885.1 uncultured Nitrospirota bacterium | reverse complement strand
GGAAGCGGTATGTCGGCGCTGGCCGCATTCGTAGCCGAACATGGAGCCGTTGTATGGGGTTCCGACCGTAACTATGACATAGAGCCTAATCATAAGTTATATAGGATGCTAAAAAGTAAGGGGATCTCTCTTGCTCCTCAGAATGGTTCTGGGCTGGACCAATCATTTGATCTTGTGGTCTTCAGCACAGCGGTCGAGCCTGATCATCCCGAGGCGCTACGGGCTAAGGAGCTTGCTTTAGAGACTACCCTACGACCGGATTTTCTTGCCGGCATAATAAACAGGTTTAATAGCATTGCAGTATCCGGTACCAACGGTAAATCCACAACAGCCGGAATGCTCGCCTTTATGATGCGTGAACTTGGCATGAGGCCGAATTATGTCGGAGGCGGTCGAGTAAAGCAGTTCCAAACGCAGTCAAACCCCGGGAACTCTCTTTCAGGCGGATCAGACCTTCTAGTGGCTGAAGCATGTGAATCCGACGGAAGCATTGTGCAGTATCATCCGGCAATTTCGCTCATCTCTAATCTCTCCCTGGATCATAACCAGATAGATGAAACAGAGGCCATGTTTCTAACCCTTGCTAAAAACACGCGCTGCTCGGTAGTTGTAAATACTGATGATCCGAATCTGAAAGCCGCACTGCCGCAGGCTTCTCTTACTTACGGAATAGGTAAAAAATCTGACGTGATGGCCTACGATATCGTTATGCACGGGTTTTCCTCAAAGTTCAAGGTTGAGGATGTAAGTTTTGAAACAAAACTGCCTGGCCGGCACAATCTCTATAACGCCCTGGCCGCAGTAGCAGTGCTTACGCTGCTGGACATTCCCCTTGCAGCAATGGTTAATCCGCTTTCTGATTTTCGTGGTATTGATAGAAGATTCGATATCCATCTTGATAAAGACGGATTTCTGGTGGTGGACGACTACGCGCATAACCCGCAGAAGATCGCCGCTATAATGCAGACGGTTTCTGCAGAGAGGGGAAAAATATGCTATATCTTTCAACCGCACGGCTTTGGTCCAACACGACTTTTAAAGAACGGTTACGTGCAAACATTCATGAGTTTTATGAGGAAAGAGGATCAATTATTTATTCTTCCTATCTATTACGCAGGCGGCGATGTGCACCGAGACATATCAAGTGAAGACTTAGTTTCCCCACTTCGAAGTTCGGGGCATGCGGCAGAAGTTCTGCCATCCAGAAACGACCTTTATGACAGGCTTGGAGAATGGAGTACTTTTATAGTTTTTGGCGCCAGGGACGAGTCGCTTTCGGACTTGGCACAAGGTATAGCTGATCGTTTGCTCGCTTTAAGAGACCTGTGATCACATAGAAAGAGCCGAAAAATCTCTGATAGAACCAATAGTTAGGTGGCACAGAGAGGTTAAGCCTAGCCCTAATTGTCTCTTTGTTCCTTCAATATGCGGTCATCTTTTTCTCTTATGTTTTCTTTTGAACCCAGAATTGGATGTAGTGTTAATCTGGGAGAGTATTTGCTATTTGGTGTGATTCTTCCCAAAGCTTCTGCCATTGCCCTTATATGATGAGGAGCTGTTCCGCAGCATGCGCCTATATAGTTAACTCCTTCTTCCTTTGCCTGTACTGCATATTTCGCCATTTCATTCCTGGTTAAAACAAAGGGGTCCAATTCAAGAGGAAAGGCTATTCTGCCCTGAAATTCTTGAATCTGAAAATAAGGTTTTTTTGGCGTACACCGGAAAGCAACAGGTTGAGTGGCAATATATCCTGACACGGCTTTGCGCAGACGAGATGCCAGAGGCATCAGTTGTCCGGGATCTCTGAAGCAGTTAATTCCTACAATATCCGCACCACAATCAACCAGCTCTTTAAATGCATCTTCCAAAGTAACTCCATCCAGAGTAGTGTCTTTGTACTTAAATCCAAGAGTGATCATGGCAGGTTGTCCAGTGGCTTTTATAGCCTCCAGAGCAAGTTTTGCCTCTCCCAGGTATTCAATTGTCTCGGCAATAAAAAAATCTGTTCCCTCTGGCAGTTGATGCTCTATTTGCATATCAAACTGCTTGCGTGTTTCACTAAAGCTGGAGGTATCTTCAGGATTATAAACCCATGTATTGGCAAGATTCCCGGCAACCATGCAGTTGTACTCATCAGCCACTTCTCTAGCCATTTTGGTGGCAGCACTATTGATTTCTTTCAGATAGTTAGCTTTACCAGCTGAATTCAACTTATCTTCATGAGCATAGTATGTGAACGCCTGCAATACGTCCGAACCTGCCCGCGCGTAATCTGTGTAGAGCTGCCTGACAGCTTCAGGGAACTCAATATTAACTTCGGGAGTAAAAGGCCCAGCGCTTACATAGCCTCTGCGCTCCATTTCAAAAACTGCACCCCCGTCTCCAAGTACAACTTCTTTTTTTAATTTTTTAAGGATCATATTAAGCTCCTTAATTTGTGTAGTATAGTATTGTTTATATCAGTATTGTTTATATCACATTATGAGAGAGAGTCAAGTCTTTTTAAGATTAATGTTTTTAAGATTAGTCACGAATAAATTGCATGACGGAGGTCACACTCACTAGGAAATTTAGATTAAAACCCTTCGAAGAATATTCTCTTAACATTAAATCGGTTTAGAAGTTTGACCATGAAGGCTGTTTCATTTACTGTTGTGGAAAGATCTTTGAGCTCCTGCTTATTTCTTGCAACATCTTTATTTTGAGCCCTGTCAAGGCCACCGTCTGCTATAAAATGTCTTATTTTTTCAAGTTCTCCTGAATCAAGCCATACTCCATGCCTGCCGCATCTGTCTATCATTACACCTGATATTCTTTTGAAATTTTCCCTTATCATTAACTTATTACACCTGACACAGTTAATGTAGCTGAAATCATTATTTATAGATGGTCGGCTGTACTCTTCGGTCAGTTTAAAATCCCTATATACATTGGACTCGGCTGTCGCCATTCTGAACTCGCCCTTGTCAAGCCAGATTCCACCGCAATCCGGACAGAGATCAATTTCCATATCATCACTACTGTGTTGCTCCAGATCAGTGCTGCACCTGGGGCAAACAGGTTTATTAGTAAAAATCGGAGCAACCAGGATTTTTCCTGCGCAAAATGGACAATGCGCAAACTTTGGGTTGATGTCACGACCACAGTGATTGCACTTTATAAGTTCAGGCTTATTTTTTTTGTTATTTTCATTCATTAGTTCTTTAACATTAATTTTAGACCAAATGTATGATAAAAATATCTGTTTATGCCAGATATTGATATTTAATGTCAAGATAAATTTTACTGTTGTGGAAGTTATTTTTTCTTTAGTTCCAGCATCGCCATAACCTGCTGCACATCCTTCCAAACAATCTCTTTTGCCTTCTGGTATCTAAGAAGATAAGCAGGATGATAAGTCGGCATCACCGGAATACCGTGAAACTGGCGGAAACGGCCCCTTAAAGAACCTATTTTTTCATCTGTTTCAAACAGAGACTGGGCTGCCACACGTCCTAGTGCGATAATTACTCTTGGTGCGATAATCTCAATCTGTTTTTTTAAAAACTCAATACAGGTTTCCACTTCGTCAGGTTTCGGGTCCCTGTTTCCAGGCGGTCGGCATTTAACCACATTGGCTATGTAAACATTTCTGCGTTTTAAACCCATGGCAACGATTATTTTTGTCAGTAATTCTCCGGCTGCTCCAACAAAAGGCTGCCCCTGCATGTCTTCCTCACTACCAGGTCCCTCGCCGACAAACATCACTTGTGCACAGGAATAGCCAGCCCCAAAGACTACATTTGTGCGCCTGTCGGCAAGTCCGCAGCGATGGCAATCGCCTATTGTAGCTCTAAGTTCAAAAAGCTGTTTTTCTTTGATTTTTTCGTCACCGGGCATAGCAGAGAAATCAGACCGATCAGATATCGGAAGATCAGGCGGCGGAGAGTTTTTTTCGCCCCCCATAATAGAGTTTAGTTGTTCTGACATTTGCATAGGAACAGATTCAATTCCCAGTGCCTGGTAAAATTCGAGTGCACGGTGAATATCTAGTACTGTATCTTTATGTTCCACGCTTTTTAACGCTCTCCCCATTTTAGCTTGGTGCGTAATATCCGAAAATAATCGCGCTCGTTCGGGATCAGCAGCCTGGTAATATGCTCAGACTTGGAAACCTCCACCACGTCTCTGGGATGAAGCGAGAAGCTGACCTGTCCATCCATCGTCAAAAAAACGTCTTCGTCGGCTATTATGGTAGCTGTAATGGTTACACTGTCTGGAAGCACTATGGGACGGTTTGCAATAGCATGCGGGCATATAGGGGTAAGCAGCAGACATCTTAATGTAGGGTATAAAATGGGACCACCTGCCGAGAGCGAGTAAGCGGTAGAACCTGTGGGGGTTGAGACTATCAGGCCATCGGAGTTGAAAGTTGTAAGATACTGGCCGTCAACAGCAGTATCGATATGAATAATACGTGCAGGCACACTTTTATTGATAACCACATCATTCAAAGCACTGCATTGGGCTATTTTTTCACCATCCCGATGTACACAGGCTTTAAGCATTACTCGCTCTTCAGTGCTACACCGGCCAGCCAGAGCTTTTTCTACGGCTGAGAGCATCTCCTCAATCGGAGCCTCTGCCATAAAGCCCAGTCCGCCCAGGTTTACACCAAGAATAGGTATGCCTCTGCCCTCTATAAGCCGTGTGGCAGACAGAAGTGTGCCGTCGCCGCCAAAGACTATGATTATATCGGAGAGTGCCGGGATATCAGGGCGTGGATGCCCGGAAATATTAAGTGCAAGGGCAACTTCATCTTCAACAGCCGACTCATAGCCCTGCTTTCTTAACCACGGCAGGAGTTCTCCCACCAGTTCTACAGCCTTTGGGCTGTCTTTTTTTGCAATAATACCTACACATTTCATCGTTACTTTGTCCCTATGGCTCTTTAAAAATAAAGTGGCCTTGGAGATTCGATCTCAAAAGTTCTCCCCACTTTTTCAATCTTGATTCGGATGTTTATTCTTTCGCTAGGAATTATCGACTCACCTCGCTCGGGCCACTCGATTACTGTTATGCCGTCATGTCCGAAACAGTCTTCTATTCCGGTATCTTCGACACCGCCGTTTTCCAGTCTGTATAAATCCACGTGGTATAGCGGCAAACTGCCGTAATGTTCGGCTATTATGATAAAACTTGCGCTGGTGATCTCGCGCTCTGGTATATCGAGGGATAATGCTATCGCTTTGGTAAGCGTGGTTTTGCCAGCGCCCAGGCATCCATACAGGCAGACGATGTCTCCGGGGTTAAGCTGCTTGCCAAGCCGTTTGCCTATCTTTAGTGTAGCGGCTTCGTCCTCTGCAAAGAGCCTGACCTGGCCTGGTAGGGAGCAGACAGGTCCTGTTGGCTGTATGTTTTTTTTATGAACGTCTTGCACACGTCATTTTAATCTTTATCAGCTTTTTGAGGAAATAGCGCGCACCATGTCCACTTTACCTATAATTCCAACTATTGCGCCGGCATCAACTACTGGAAGCAGATTTACGTTTTTATCAGTCATAATGGTGGCAATTTCGGATATGCTGGTGTCTGGATTAATGGTGATCACATCCCTGGTGCATATATCATCCACCGTGGTGGCTGCCATTCTCTTCATTTCATCCAGCATTTTGCTTGGTTTTTCAAGCGTAATGATTGCATCAAAAATCCTGAAAAATGTGGGAATATGCAGGCGTGAATTTTGTCTGATTAAGTCTTTTTCCGTCACAATTCCAATCAGGGAACCATCGTTGTTCACTACAGGGGTACCACTGATGCGCTTATCTGCCAAAACTTTTGAAAGCTCTTCGATTGATGTCTCAGGCTTTACGGTAATGACATTTACTGTCATAATATTTTTTGCCGTCATACAGATTCCTCATAATTAACTACTTAACTACAGAATATTAAAAGCTTTACATAGATAACAGAGGAAGGATGCCACTTCCTCTGTTATGACTAGTTTGGTCCGAAACATATCTGGCATTGCTGACCTGGCAGGATGTGCGGATAAGAAATAAAGAGCCATGAAAAAACAAACTTATTCTTAGGCTTTACTACTACTAAAAATAATAATTAATGATACTTAAAGCAATATAAAGAAAAAACCTAGCTCATAATCCCTTAACACCTTCATCTACCAACTCATCTTTTTTATTCTGCCTGATTACTTTTTGGCAGGAAGCACTGTATCTTTAAATGCCTTCAGTGGAGTGATCTTAAGCACTTTCTTTGCAGGAATTTTTAGTTTTTCGCCTGTAGCAGGGTTTCTTCCAGTACGGGCTTTTCTGGATTTCAGCTCGAAGTTAGCAAAACCGCTTATCGCTACCTTCCTATCTTTACCTTTGCATAGAGCCTTGGTAATTACATCAATCAGACTCTCTAGGTACTTCTTTGAGTCAGCCTTCGATATATCGAGGGCCTGGGCTACTTCAGTGATAACTTGGGTTTTATTCAGTTTTGCCATGCCTGGTTCGACCTCCACAAAATTAAAATACAGCATTTAAAACGCTGATCCGGCGAGCATAATATGTGTTTACATGCAAAGTCAAGAAAAATATTAGATTTAGAGCAATTATGGATGAATATTTTTAGTTCTATTGCTGAGCAATTTGCATAGGACATGCAATGTTTTCTCGTAATATTTGCACAGTCCACCGCATTTACTGAAGTATTTTAAGGGTATATTTCATGAGAACCTAAAATCAAACTGTTACGTAGAAACTAATACTCAGAAAGCGGATGAACGGTTTCGGTTTTTACGACCCAGCGGGTCAATTTTGTAGAGGCTTGACTTCTTCTCTTCCGAGAAACATTCCAGCATTTTCTTGAGCGACTTTTGCTGGTAGTAGCGAATGTCCTCTTCCGGCACATGATAAAGAAAGTGCTTGTCAATAAAGCTGGACATCGGCTTGCCGTAGGGCAGTCTGGAGAGACTAAGCATACCTTTAAAAAGCCTTTTGTTGGTGTTAAAGCTGAGCATCGAGCGTTCAAGTGCGCGTTCAAGAAGGATATCGTTTCTGGTTTGAACAACAGAATCGGGCTTTATCAATATGCGCCTGTTAATTAGACTATCTGCCTTCATTTCGAGCATGGTGTGGGTAAGGTTCGGCATGGTAATAAATCGTGGAATATATTCATTATGGGCAACCGTATCAGCAGCAAGATGCGCCTTATACCCACAGGCAAAGGCCTTGTGAGATTTACTGCGGGCCAGATGAAAAAGTTCCCTGGAGAACCTCCAGCTATGAGAAGCTCCTCCCGGCTCTTGAAACTTCTTTCCTACAACAATGTCCGCGATGATCGTGCCATAAAGAAAGTCTTTTGGAAAAGCCTTTATAACAGCGTAGATAGCCGTAGGAATGACCTCGGCTCCAATGGACAGTAGCTCCTGTCCGAGATACAAATGGGTTGCCGGCCCCCACGCCATCGCAATGGATGGAATTGCAAAAAATGAAAAAAATGCGACAAGAAAGATCATTAGCACAGTAGTTATTAATAGTGTAAATCAAATTGGATAGAAAAGCCATGATTTGTGCAATAATTTAGGTTGCTGCGTTTCTTGACAAAAACAGGCACATTCGATAATGTAAATGTTTATTACTTAAAGACCTAAATGGAGGCCTTGCATGAGTTCAAATCAACCATCTATTCCAGGATATACCGATTACCAGCGCAGGGAGTTTTGTAAGGATGTTAAATGTGAGATACAGACAAACCTAGACAATCTGCAAGACGCGAAAGAAGGCTCTACCTCTTACGAAGAAATCAGAAATATCTGTAAAACCGACTGCCGACATACCACATATCAATTCCATCACTGGTTGGTAAACAAGGGATACTTAATCGTCCGCATAGAAAATTAATATTTTCATACTTGCTTATAGCAACAATACGATGCAGATATTCAAGGCCGAACACCAGTAATTCTCCTTCGTTTCTTCATGCTGAGTTTCCCGAAACATCGGAAAACTCAGCCTTATTATACACCTTCCCTATACCTCTCACTTTTCATACTGTATCACAATCCCCTCCTTGACAAGGAGGGACCGGGGGGGCATAAGAAATTCTCTATAGTTCCTGCTTTTGTCAAACTTGTTGAATGAAGCCGCTACGCGGAAAAAACCATCCATGCACAAGAGATGTTGGGTTGTATGGTCAAAAGGTAATTTTTTACTTCATCAAAAATAACTCGTGGATATATCATATAATTATATTACATATAGTAGATCTATCTGTAAATCATTAAATTACAAATAGATCTTAGAAAAGAGATTATTGGGCTTATTGGGCTGGCTGGCACAATGTAAATTTATTTACAAATAAGCTTACAGAGAGCATATTCAGCTTTTCAAAGGCTTTTGTAGACGGTTCAGGCCACAGTGTAACCGTCAAGACACCGCCTCAGTTAGCCTCATTTGTTACCAAATAGTTCAAGGGCGGATGTGACATATGTAGCGGTAGACTGTTACAATTTAGAATAATTCGATCCAATCCTTTGACGGTGGCGGAACTACGCCCGGCATTTAGGTCTGAAGAGTATATTCAGCACGGGTTTTCTTAGAGTTTTAAGAGTAGTATTATCGTATTCATGAAGTCTTCATTCTTGACAAAAGTAAAAAAGATGGTTTCGTAAAAGGTCGGATTTATAATTTCTTACAAGACCATCATAAATTTTTACATAAAAATTTTAAAAAACACTTTTAAAAAATTAAAGGAGGTTTATTTACAATGGATTGGGGAATGAAAAATAGGTTGGCTCAAATAATTAAGCCGGATACAGGACGCGCTTTAATGCTGGCCATCGACCACGGCTACTTTCTTGGCCCAACATCAGGCCTTGAAGCTCCTGGCGAAACAATTTCGCCGCTTATACCATATTGTGATTCACTTATGCTGACACGCGGAATTCTCCGCACATCAATCGACGATTCAATACCAACACCTATAGTGCTACGGGTTTCCGGCGGTACCAGCATTCTTGGAGATCTCTCAAACGAAGGAATTACCACCACGTTTAAGGAAGCAATACGTATGAATGTTGCAGCTGTTGCGCTTTCAATATTCGTTGGCTCGGAACACGAAAAAGAAACCTTACTAGGTCTGTCCGACCTTGTTAATGAAGGACAGGAATATGGCATTCCGGTTCTTGCCGTTACCGCTGTGGGCAAAGAGATGGGACGAGATGCCCGCTATCTTGGCCTGGCCTCCAGGATCGCTGCGGAACTGGGAGCCAATATAGTAAAAACCTACCACTGTAAGGATTTTCATAAAGTAGTCAACAATTGTCCTGTGCCGATTGTGATTGCCGGAGGTAAAAAGCTGCCTGAAAAAGATGCCCTTGATATGGCCTACGCCGCTGTATCCGACGGCGCGGTTGGTGTGGATATGGGCCGTAACATTTTTCAGTCCGAAGCCCCAATTGCCATGATCAAAGCAGTTCGGTCTGTGATCCATGAAAATTCAAAACCAGATAAGGCTTACAAACTTTTTCTGGATTTAAAGAAGAAAAATAAAAGCGAAAAGATTAAGAAAAAGTAGGGCCTTAGCCTTCAATATTTTTTTAAATTTATAAAGTAAAGATGTAACTATTCAGCTATTCATCCCCCCCTCTTCCAAAAGGGGAGACCTGAATAGTTACCTAAAAGATAAAGAATATGCGTGTAGCAATGTATTACAACAACAGCGATGTTCGCATCGAAGAGATGCCGGTTCCGGAAATCGGTGCAAACGAGTTGCTGGTTAAGGTCAGAGCCAGCGGAGTCTGCGGTACTGATGTTCTTGAATGGTATCGCCTGAAACAGGCGCCGCGTGTGCTGGGTCATGAAATCACAGGCGATGTCGTGGAAACCGGCAAAGATGTCAAAAACTTCAAGATCGGTGATCGTGTCTTTGTATCGCACCATGTTCCGTGCAACACATGTTATTACTGCCTTAACGGAAAACATACCGTATGCAGTACCCTGCACACAACTAATTTCGATCCCGGTGGTTTTGCTGAATATCTTCGCATTCCTGCCATCAACGTGGACCGGGGTACTTTTGTACTTCCCGATGAGATGAGCTACGACGACGGAGTTTTTATCGAGCCGCTTGCCTGTGTTATTCGCGGCCAAAGACTGGCTGGTCTGCGACAGGGCCAGACGGTGCTGATTCTGGGTTCCGGTTTTTCCGGCCTGCTTCATCTGGCCTTGGCTGGTCTCTCTGGTATCAGCCGCATCATTACCACAGATGTCAGCGGCTTTCGGCTGGACTTGGCTAAAAGTCTTGGCGCCACTGCCTCGGTTTCGGCCAAGCAGGACATTCCAACAATTGTACGCCAGCACAACAATGGCCGTTTGGCCGATTTGGTTATCGTCTGCACCGGTGCTTTTTCTGCTTTTAAGCAGGCGCTTTCGTCAGTGGATCGAGGTGGAACAGTGCTGTGCTTTGCAACCACCGAGCCTGGCGTTGATCTGCCAGTACCGATCAACGAGTTCTGGAAAAACGGAATAACACTTCTGCCAAGCTACGCATGCAGTCCACATGATATTAGTGTTGCAATCGATCTGATAAACGCTGGAGGGTTGCCGCTTGATGAGTTAACAACCCATCGACTGCCACTTGATGATTGCCAAAAAGGGTTCCAGCTTGTAGCAGAAGCAGGAGACTCAATGAAGGTTATTATTAATCCATTCAGTAACGAATGAACCGGCTCACACCTTCACCATTACCCCTGTTATAATACCTGATATAATATTAAAGTCATGGAAGTTTTTATTACAGGTGGCACAGGTTTTGTTGGACGGGCTATATTACGACAGGCCAATAAGCAGAGCCTTGCCATCAAGCTTCTGACCAGGACGGAGCTATCACTGAAAAAACTGGGCAGACTGGCAGAAAAGCTGGAGCTGATACAAGGAGATATTTTTTCCAGGGATGCTCTGGAAAAAGGGATGAAAGGTTGCGATGCGGTTATTCACCTGGTAGGAATTATCAAAGAGACAGGCAACGAGACATTCGAAAAAATTCATATTGAAGGAACAAAATGCGTGGTCGATGCAGCCCGAAGTGCGGGTATCCGTCATTTTGTACACATGTCGTCTGAAAACGCCCGGGCCGATGCGCCGTCCAGGTATCATACAACCAAGTATAACGCCGAAGAGTACCTGAAGGCATCTGGCCTTACCTATACAATTATGCGGCCTTCTATGATGTTCGGGGAAGAGGATCAAAATTTTAACGAGCTTGCAAAAATCATACGCTCCACTCCGATCACACCGGTGATAGGGGACGGCTCATACATATGGCAGCCTGTATCAGTGTATAATGTGGCCGAGCTTTTTGTCTCTGTGTTGATGCAATCTAAAGCTATGGGAAAGACATACGAAATTCGCGGTCCTGAGAAATTCACCTTCGACAAAATTCTGGACCTGTTAATGGAAGTCACCGGAAAGACAAGACCTAAGATTCATCTGCCAGTGGCCTTTATGAAACCGCTTGTATCGCTTATGAGCATTGCCCAGTCCATAGCTCCAATCACGCTGGAGCAGATGAAAATGCTTCTGGACGACAGGGAGCCTCCGCCGGAAAATTTTAGCGCCGACTTCCCAATAAAACTAACACGCTTTGAAGAAAGGCTAAGGGAAATAAGAGGTAATTAAGAGTGGCTGAGAAAGATCTATATCAGGTTCTTGGAGTAAAAAGGGGCGCAGGTAAGGATGAGGTCAAAAAGGCCTATCGAAAACTTGCGCGTAAATATCACCCTGACTTAAACCCAGGGAATGAAAAGGCTGAAAAGCGTTTTAAAGAGATAAACGAAGCCTATGAAATCCTGAGTGATGATAAAAAACGCGGGCAGTACGAAAACTTTGGCATGGGAGCATTTAATCAGACCGGAGGTCCGGGCAACCAGAGAGGATTCGAAGGTTTTTCATTCGATTTTGGCCAATTCAACCAATCCGGTCGGAGCTCCGGTGCAGGAGTTCAAGATATTTTCTCTGATCTTTTCGGCGGTGCCAGGGGGGCCGGACCACGCATGCAGCGCGGCCCTGACATGATTATGGAGATGACAATCTCGCTGGAAGAGGCTGTAAGCGGGGTAATACGTTCCATCAGTTATCGTAGCCAGGGTACAAATACCGGGACAGAAACAATTAAAGTAAAAATTCCTGCAGGAGTGGACAATGGTTCAAAGGTACGGTTGCGCGGTCGTGGAGGCGCAGGTATTAAGGGTGGTTCTGCCGGCGATCTTCTTATCGAGCTAAGAGTCAAACCTCATCCTATTTTTAGAAGGAAAGGCAACAACCTTTACGTGGATGTTCCGGTCAGCATAGCCGAAGCGATCCTTGGTGCGAAAATACAGGTTCCTACCATCGACGGTATGGCTCAGGTAACTTTACCGTCTGGAACAAACTCGGGAAAAAAACTGAGGCTACGCGGCAAAGGAGTTCCATCACCCAGGGGAGTAAAAGGTGACCAGTATGTTGAAATAAAGATTGTTGTACCGCAGGGGTTATCAGAGTCTCAGAAAAAAGCCCTATCCGAAGTTGAAGCTGCATATAAGGAAAATCCCAGAGAAGCGTTGTATAGAATTAAGAATAGTGAAGGGTGAAGGGTGAAAAAGAAAAAAGACATGACTGAGGGAAGTATGGTAATACGACAAAGACTGAACGAGCTTAAAATAAAAACGTTCTATGAACTACTGGATCTTGCAGGACGGGTATTTCTGATAATCCGTTATTCGGAGGATGTGCGAATAGGAACGCGTGGCTTCCTTCCGGAAGAGAAGAAGAACGGTTTGGTGTTGGTTCTAAACAAAAAAATGAAATTCAGCTGGGAAGACGGGGTACTCGAATGCCGACTGGTTTTTGGCAGCAAACCTCACTCATGCCTTATTCCAGAGGATCATATTATTGGCGTTCATTCTCCAGAATTAAATACACAATTAATAATCGCGCCATACATGTCTGACGAAAAAGAACAAGATCAGGAAGAGAGGAAGTCAGAGAAATCAGAAGAAAGCCTGGCGATATTATCACCTTCGAAGTCAGGTGATAATGTGGTGAAAGTGGATTTCACAAGAAAACGCCGATAACGCAAACTCTTTCTCCTTATTAATTACCCTTCACTATTCTTAATTCACTATTCTTCAACTGACCGCAAGCAGCTGATATATCTGCACCTTTACTCTTCCTGATCGGCGCGTCAATTCCGCCATCTATAAGCAAAGACTGAAAGTCAATAACACGCTTATCCGCAGATCTTTTAAAATTTATTTCAGTGCTTTCATAATATGGGTTGAACGGTATGAGATTTACCTTCGAAGGGATA
>CAYWZR010000035.1:0-13497 GCA_964462885.1 uncultured Nitrospirota bacterium | reverse complement strand
CAAGACATGCATACAAGATTCCCGTTGTTAAGTCGTATACGCGGCTCCATTGTCTTCTCTTTGCAGGAAGCACACCGTACGGATGGATAGATTCTTGCCTTTGCAGGAAGAGCCTCTGAGACTTCTGAAGTTTCTGAAATTGGTGTTTTCTTCAGCAATTTATCTTCGGAAGTATCAAGTATACTTTGGATCTTTTTAGCCTTACTTTCAGCAATAATTTGCATTATATCATCAGAGCGGTCACCTGAAGTGTATTTTTTGCGGGCCACAGTTTCTTGCGGAGTTTCGTCGTATTCGAAGTCAACTGAAATACGAACCCCTTTACCGGTTGAGCGACTAAAAAATGTGTAAACAGATTTCCCAAGATCCCGAAATACCAGGTTTCCTTTGCCAAAGGTGCATCCGGTCATAACTTGTATGGCATCAACAGAACAAGAGTCGTTCTCGACTATAGCCACAAGCTCTTCATCTCGTGACCTTGGCCCGAGCTCCTGAAGAGCGGCTTTTGCAACACGGTACCCGTATGCCAGGCCCGGGCATATATGCCCGTGAAACTCCACAACTTTTTTTAGATCATCGCTAAAGTTCATAGTAATTGCCTTTATTTCTATTGTTTACTAAACAGTCGCCTTACTTTTAACCTGATGCATAAAAGCTTCTAGCTGGATTGCCATTGTGGTCGATTCAGTTCCGTCGTAGGCGATATTAAGGTAAGGCAGCCCGTGATCTTCTTTTACAGCTTTAAGAAGAGCTCCTGCGATGTTGCCGGGCATACACCCAAAAGGCATTGCGTTAATCACGCCAGAGGCACCCCGCGCTACAAGGTCAACCGCTTTTGCCACACTCAGGATTGCCTCCCCTTCAAAGGTCTCGTCAATATATGGATAAGCCAACCGAAGAAGTTTACTTATAGGTAATTCATGAAGTGTTCTGAAGTTGCCGTTAAAAGCGCTGGCATACTGATGCTCAATTTTGTACTGAAATCTACGCGTCATGTATTCAGTAAACAGAGAAGCCCACTGTTTTTTCCGGCGCGCCAGATTAATACCCATGTGATTAAGGTATAAAAACCATTCAGATATGGGCGAAAGCCAGACTTCTCCACCAGCCTCCTCGATTTTACGAACCAAATTTTCGTTCGAATAGACGTTAGAGCGCACATATATTTCGCCTACCAAACCAACCAACGGTTTTCTGTCTTTATACTTAGGAACTCTGCTGAATTCCTTCCCCACATCTTTCATCAGGTCCGGCATAATGCCGTTTCCGCCCTTAACAGTATTTCCTATTTTTTCTAAAAACATCTCGTACAGAGCATATGTTTCGCCTTCGTTTTTTTCGTACGGTCGGGTTTCATGCAGACATTTAAGAAGAAAGTCGGTAGCCACTATTCCAGACATGGCAAGTTTAACGAATTTACTGCCGACAAACCCCATCTCTTTGTAAAAACCGGCTTCCTGAACAGGAGCGACTATAGGAACATTTTCAAGGTCCAGTTCATCCAATATCAATCGTTGATAGGTATTATATTGTCCGAAGCGACACGGACCGGTTCCGGAGGGCATGAAAAATGCCGATTTATCCGGCTGGAAATCATGTTCCATTACCTTTTTAATCATGTCTCCGGTGGTTACTGTATATGGATAGCACTCCTTGCCTGAAACGTACCTTCTGCCAATTTCGGTGGAGTCGCTGTTTGGAAGTGGTAGTGTCTCGGCATCCATTCCGCAAGCCTGAAATGCAGCTGTAAGCGAAAGTGTGTGGTCACACATGCGGGGCACATAGATATTTCTGCCCTGCAATTTTTTACCTGAGAGATTTTTTCTTGTTTTCCTGTTGCTTGAAAAGACATCAGTATCCAGATTTTCGAGGCTATCCAGAAATGCTTCGCACCTGGTTACAGCACCGGCATCAGCAGAGTGTTCGTCTATTTCGAGTTGCAGAAAAGGCTTGCCGGATAGTTTTTCCTTAAAAAATTTCAGAATAAAGGAATCCGGACCGCATGAGAAGTTGGTAATGAAGATTGGAAACAGTTTGGAATTATCCTTTATTATCTTTGCCGCCTGTAAAAGACGTTGCCCGGAGCGCCAGTACATGCCGGACCATTCGTCAGTAATATCAGCTTCATGGAGAGGTAGAAAGTCCATAGGAATGGGCAGAATGTCAAGGTCTATCAGCTTTTTAGGAATATTTAAATTCATCGCAGGATCAAAGGCATTGTATGCACGGCCCACCACTACAACCGCTCGTGAAGAAAGGTTTTCAAGCAGACTTCTGCCTCTTTTCTGGAGTTTTGCCTGAAATTCCCTTTGCGACTTCCAGGCTGGAGGAAGAGCACGCTTGATCTCAGCTTTTCGCACTCCGAATTGTTTTAGGGTCCGGTAAAGCTCACTAACAAGATATGACTGCCCCTGCTCAAAATCTACAATAGGAACAACAGCCGGATATCTTCCAAGTGCAACCGAGGTCATATATGGAATTGTCTGCACATAGGGGCAAGAAATTGCACGTGAAAATGCCTCATCCCCGGAATTCAAACCTATCATGCTTGGAACAAACACCGCATCCACACCCTCATCCAAGAGATACTTTATATGCCCATGAGCCACTTTTACCGGATAACATGTTTCGGCCTGCACCGCTTCCAAACCAGAGTGTATAACCTTTGTATTTGTCTCGGGCGAAAGAACAACATCAAATCCAAGTTTCCAAAGCAGGTGGCTCCAAAACGGCAGAAACTCATTAAAGAAAAAAATAAGTGGAAGGCCGAGCTTGGCCTTAAAGGGTTCTTTTCTGTCTTTTGATTTTTTTGATTCATGCCTATGAGTTTCAAAAAGCCAGGTGGCCCGCTCTTCAAAAAGATTCGGAATTTTGGATTCAGTTTTTCCATAACCAGGTGTGGAACTTTCACTGCTATGCGTTGAACCATTACGCTTTACGTCGTACTTTTCACACCTGCCTCCGTAAATCAGCTTCTGTTTTTCGCCTTCCACTGTAACCGTATTAATTTCGCATAGGTTATCACATGACTTGCACTCAAACGATTTGATGGAGTAATTGCGTTTCCAGAGATCAAAACCTTTGAACCGGCTTTTTGGAGCCTGCATTTTAAGTAGTTGGTTACCTTTTGATGTCATGCTGCGCATGGCAATCAAGGCCATTCCAATGGCTCCGGTAACATCGTGATGGGGCGGGACCGTCACATTCAGTCCGAGAACTTTCTCAAAAGCTGCAACAACGGATTTATTGAACGCTGTGCCGCCCTGAAAAAATATGTTCTTACCGATTCGGCGGTCGCCCACAACCCTGTTTAAGTAATTTTTTACAATTGAATAAGAAAGCCCGGCTAGCAGATCACGTTTGCCTGCTCCTTTTTGAAGACGGCTCATCAGGCTGTTTTCCATAAATACCGTACACCGTTCACCCAGCGGACAAGGAGCATCCGCACACATCGCCTCTTGTGCAAACTCTTCCTTCACACTTACAGATAATTTCTCAGCCTGCTCTTCAAGGAACGATCCTGTGCCGGCCGCGCAGGCCTTGTTCATCTCAAAGTCCACAACCACACCGTCTTTAAGACCTATATATTTGGAGTCCTGGCCTCCAATCTCAAATATGGTGTCAACGTTAGGGTCAATAAAAGCCGCTGCAGTAGCCTGAGCCGTTATTTCGTTTTTGACAATATCAGCTCCAACGTAATCTGCAATCATATAGCGGCCAGATCCTGTTGTACCCAAACCGCAAATCTCGACCTTATCTCCTATTTCCGAGGCTACCTCTTCCAGGCCTGTCATTACGGCTTCGATCGGTCGACCGGCCGTGCGTAGGTATTTTTTTGCCAGAAGGTGTCCCTCTGAATCTACTACGGCAAGGTTAGTACTTATAGAGCCTATATCAATTCCCAGGTAGGCTTTTTCTCTGTCTGGGCCGGAAATTAGGTGTATGGGATATGAAACTGTGTGACGCGACCAGAAATCCTTATCATCATCCAGAAGTCTGTTCAGGCTATCACCGCTGTACGACTGGTTATCGAGAGATTTTTCAAGGATTTGCGGGTTAAATGCGGCAAGTTTATCCAGTTCACCACTAGCGTTTTTCTCCAAATCTGACAAAACAGCGCCTATTGCTCCCATAAGGGCGTGGTGTTGGGGACGTACAAGCTCATCCAACTCGAAGGTCTCCTTAAATGCTCTGACCATGCCTTCGTTGGCCGCTACTCCCCCCTGGAATGCAACAGGAGCATCGATGTTTCTGCCCTTACATATAGAACTTTTGAAGTTTCTGGCTACAGCAAAACAAAGACCAGCTACTATATCTTCAACAGGAGTAGCGATCTGCTGGAGATGAATCATGTCGGACTTTGCAAACACGCTGCACCGTCCAGCTATACGTGGAGGATTTTTTGAACCAAGAGCCATTTTAGAGAATTCCTCGATGCTCAGACGAAGTCGTTCCGCCTGCTGGTCAAGAAACGATCCAGTGCCAGCAGCGCACATGGCGTTCATAGAAAAATCCTTTATTTTCCCATCAGACAGCACAATGAGTTTAGAATCCTCTCCGCCCATCTCGATAATGCTCTGTACTTGAGGGGAAAGTCTAAGTGTGGCAGTGGCTTGTGCTACCAATTCGTTTACAGGTTCGGCAGCAAAAATAGAGCCCAGAAGTTTACCGGCAGATCCGGTAACGCTTACCGTACTTGCCTTACTGGCAATAGATGATAAAATATCACCTAAAGCCGCAAGAGGTCTGCCATAGTGTCTTACGTAACACCAATCCAGAACTGACCCGTCGGACTCGATAAGCGCAGCTTTCACACTTACCGAGCCTGCATCAATACCAAGATGTTTTATTTTTTCAACCATCTTAAGATGCCCCCTAATCAAGACACTTGTGGAATAACAAGCATTAATATTAAAAGAATTACAAAGAATAAAAAGCGAGCTTTTAGCCGCTCGCCTTATATTCCCTTAAAGTCTACTATATAACTACACAGTAAAAACAACTCAAGCCCTGTGAATACGGCCTCCGAAAAATTGCCCTGTAACAGCTGCCAGGATAAACACCGGAATAACCCTGTAATCAAGGCCTGAGACGATCCGGGTGAGAATGATGAATGGCACCGGGATATGAATACAGAGTAACCACCAAAGGGAATATTTCTTCGCCCTATACCTCATATATCCGAAGGGAAGATTTAGAATCAACGTTATAAACGCAATCGTAGTAATTAGTCCGATTCGTTCTATTTCAAGCAATACTCATCTCCTATATTGAAGTGTGAAGGGTGAATAGTGAAGGGTGAAAAAACAGCCTTTCGCCTTTTTTGTCTAAATATAACTTTGCAGACGGCTCCATAGCCGTTCCATCCCGACGCCTGTTTTCACTGAAAGAACCACTGGATCAAGAACTCCAGATCCATGTTCTGTGCCGTCCTCCGCGAGGTCTTTAAGTCTTCTTGCAATTTCTTGCTGTTTGGCTTTGTCAGATTTAGTGTAAACATTGACAATCTCTACTCCATGGTAACTCAGCCAATTTCTCATATCGATATCTGACTGAACTGGAGGTACTGAAATATCCGTAAGAAGCACAACAGCCTTAAGCGTTTCCCGGCCCTTGATGTATTGCTCAAGAAAGCCGGCCCATTGCCGCCTTTCCCGCTTCGACCGTTTAGCGTAGCCATAGCCCGGAAGATCCACAAGATGAAATGTTCCGTTTATCTTGAAAAAATTAATCAGGCGTGTTTTGCCGGGCGTTGAACTTACCTTTGCAGCCGCCTTTCGTTTAAGCAGGCTGTTTATCAACGAAGACTTTCCTACATTCGAACGACCGGCAAATGCGATCTCCGGGAGACCTGGAGCCGGGCATTTTGACAAGTGGTCGGCACTAAGCAAGAATTCAACAGACTTTATTTTCATTAATTTGTATTAATTATATTGAGAGTCAGAGCAACAAAACGCTCAACTTGGGTGTAATCTGATATATTATAAAACATGGAGCATAAAGAAGAACACGAAACACATATGCAATGAGAATCGTTGGTGGAAGCGCCAGGGGACGCAGGCTGAAATCACCGCCTGGCAGTGTACGTCCCACTTCGGATCGGGTTCGTGAAGCACTATTTAGTATTCTTCAAGATAGTATATATAATGCCAGATTTCTTGATATTTTTGCCGGAAGCGGCGCTATCGGCCTCGAAGCATTGAGCCGGGGCGCTAAGCATGTGATTTTCGTAGATGATAATCAGGCACGTGCCACAGCCATAAAAAAACATCTTGAAAAGTTTGAATGGGCAGACCGCGCGGATGTCTATCGCCAGGTGGCAAAACGATTTCTGGCAAAGGTTGGGGAACCTTTTGATATTGTATTTGTAGATCCACCTTATCACTCCGGCCAGATATCCACAATTGTGGATATAATTTCAGAAGCTGGAAGTTCGGGCAACAAAATAGTAGCCAACGAGGGAGTACTTGTTCTTGAACACCCTTCCTCGTCCCCAGTAAGTGAAATAATTTGCGGTTTTTTACCAGCAAGGAGATATAAATACGGTGATACAACACTCAGCGTTTATAAGCATAAGTAAGCACTCCAGAGGTACTAAATAATGAATAATTCCAGAAATAATATTGGGGATAATCTTGGAATAATGCCGGGAACATTCGATCCAATAACTGCCGGACACATAAACCTACTGGAACGAAGCCTTCGCATTTTTAGCAGAGTAATCATAGCAGTGGCACCTAATCCGAAAAAACAGCCGTTATTCTCACTGGAGGAACGGCTGGAGCTTGTTAGAGCCTCCACCTCCCATCTTAAAGGGGTTTCAACAGAAATTATTGATGGCCTTCTTGTAAAACACGTCAGCAAGTCTGGAGGGACAGCTATTATTCGTGGACTGCGTGCTGTCTCCGATTTTGAGTACGAGCTCCAGATGGCGCTTATGAACCGCCGTCTAAACGATACTATTGAAACCGTTTTTATGATGCCCAGTGAGGAGTATTCCTATATCACTTCCACGATTATAAAAGAAGTTGCCTCGTTTGGAGGACGTGTGGATGGTCTTGTCTCTTCTTCTGTATACGAGGCACTGAAACAAAAGTTTGGCTGGAACAAAAATTGACAATAAATTCAATAATAGGTTAAAATTTGCGGGTTAAATTTGCGCCCAGATAGCTCAGTCGGTAGAGCAGAGGACTGAAAATCCTCGTGTCGGCGGTTCAATTCCGTCTCTGGGCACCATCTATTTTACCCTAAAAACAGAGAGTTACGGCGTTTCCCGTTGCTCTTTTTTTATTTATTGCCCTTTTACTGCGCTTTATTGGGCCTTTTGTCTTGAGTTTCTTCAATTTTGGTGCTTGAATTTCCATTTATACAACAATCAGCTTGCAGCCAAGGGCTTTTGTTACTTTGCTGATTGTGGCAAAATTCGGGTTGCCATCTTCGGCAAGGGACTTATACAGGCTTGCACGTGTGACTCCGGCTTTTTTAGCGACCTCAGTCATGCCCATTGCTCTGGCAGCGGTATTCAAGGCGTGAATGAAGTCGGACTCGTCACCAGTGGCAACAACTTCTTGAAGAAAATCGCGAATTTCTTCAGGGGTGTTCAGATGTTCGGCAATGTCAAAAGATTTTGTTTTAAGTGTCATGGTTCAATCCTCCAGTTCTTTCAAAAGCTCAGCAATCTTTTTAATATCTTTTCCCTGGCTTGACTTGTCACCACCTGCCAGCAGGAAGACCACCTTGTTGTCCTGGATGGTGTAGTAAATCCTGAAACCTGCGCTAAAGAAAAGGCGCAGTTCAAACAGGTTGGGGCTGATTTGTTTAAAATCTCCGAAGTTGCCGTTTTCAACCCGGTTGAGTCTGGCCAAAACTTTTATTTTTATTGTGGAATCTTTCAACTTGGCAAACCACTTGTCATATTGCTTTGTGCTTCGGAGTTTGTATTTCATATTCTGTATTGTATCCTACAGGATGCAAGGTGTCAAGATGATCTTGAATCGTCTCAGAAGTAAAATGCTAAGGGCTTGTCACAAAATAACTTGCGTTTTTCGCGCTCAGCTTTGAATTGGATTTGCCTGGTCCGATTGAGCAAAACCGAAGGAATAGCAGGGCTATTTTGAGGATTTTGCGATTAAGAAACAGTCAAAGACGGCCCGAAGGTGAGATGCGAAAATGTTAAGTTATTTTGGGACAAGCCCTAAAGTGTAATTTGCCCTATATTTGCTGTCTGTCCATAAATTCAGTTTCCCTACCTGTCATTCTGGCAGTTCTCAAGCCGGAATCCAGTATTTGCAATGAGTTCTGGATGCCCGACTAAAGATTTAGGGCATGATAAAAATAAAAAAAGACAATTTATGAACAGATTCTAATTACAGGTTCAACCCACTTACCCATCAATGGTAGTTACCACATACTCATACTGGAGGTCTGGTGAAACCCGAAAATGCTCGCCAAATATATCGAGTTTGCAGCCAAGGGCTTTTGTTACTTTGCTGATTGTGGCAAATTTAGGGTTGCCATCTTCGGTAAGGGACTTACTTATACAGGCTTGCACGTGTGACTCCGGCTTTTTTAGCTCTACCATATTGCGTATAGGTTAGGGTTGTAGAGTACATCTGGAACGTTACTGGATACGTTGACTTCATGAGCGTTTCAACATCTTTCTTCTTACCGCCAGTTGTTTCAACCTTATTATATGAGCTGGGATATCGACATTTTTGGGGCATGCCTCTACGCAATTATATATAGAATGACACCTCCAGATTCCGTTACTCTGAGTTATTTTCTCAAGCCTTTCGGCTTCGGCAGAATCCCTTGAGTCGAATATGAATCTTGCAGCTTTGACAAGCGCTGATGGGCCGAGATATCGGTTGTTTATCTGGTAGCTTGGGCAGGATGAGGTGCAGGATCCGCACATAATGCAGGTTATGGACTGAAGTATTTTCGCTTGCTCTTTAGGTGTTTGCGGCCTTTCACGCTCTGGAGGCGGGGTTTTATTTATCAAGTAGGGTAGCACTTCTTCGGTTGTCTTGAAGAAGGATTTCATGTCCACCACAAGGTCTTTTATGACAGGAAAGCCGTGCAACGGCTCTATTACTATTGAATCAGACAAATCTTTAAAAAGTGTCTGGCAGGCGAGGCTGTTTTTGCCATTGATCTTCATTGCGCATGAGCCGCAGACACCATGGGCGCAGGAACGACGGTAGGTCAGGCTGCTGTCAATCTCGTCCTTTATTTTTGATAGACCGTCAAGAAGTCTCTGGGCAGGCTCCATTCTTAATGAAAACTCCTCCCATCGCGAATGAGAATCCAGGTCCGGGTCGAACCTTTTTATTTTTAACTTGTATTGTTTATCATTCACTTCTCACTCCTTCACCCTTCCTAATTCCTAATTTCTAATACTTCCTCTCCTCCGGTTGAAATGTTGTAACAGTAACCGGTTTGTATTTAAACTCGATACTATCATTTTTCTTAAAGGCTAATGTGTGTTTCATCCATTCAATATCATTTCTGTCTGGAAAATCTTCCCTTGAGTGTGCTCCTCGGCTTTCAGTTCTGTTAAGCGCTGAACTCGATATGGCTTCCGCCAGGTTGACCAGATGCCCCAGCTCTATGGCTTCAAGAAGTTCTGTATTGAATTTTTTCCCTTGGTCCTTAATTTTAATTCGTTTAACCTTTTCCTTTATTTCATTAAGTTGCTCCGGTATGCGGCTAAGGTCGTCCTTATTTCTAAATACCGAGCAGTAATCCATCATAAGGGCTTGAAGATTTTTCCTTAACTCTCCTGCACGTTGATCGCCTTCTGTGTCTCTCAGTAATTGCTTCAAGCTGTTTTCTACCTTATCTGCTGCTTCCAGCGGTATATGGCCTATCTTCAGGCTTTCATTGGTTCTGTTGATCTCAATTCCGGCCCGTCGTCCAAACACCACCGTATCCAGTAGTGAGTTGCAACCCAGCCTGTTTGCACCGTGAACCGATACACAGGCGCATTCGCCTGCAGCAAACAATCCTTCCACAAAAGTGCCTTTTTCATTCATCAATACCCGCCCGTTAACATCAGTTGGAATTCCTCCCATGGCGTAATGAGCAGTAGGAAGAACAGGTATAGGAGTCTCGACCGGATCTATTCCCATGTATATTCTGCAAAACGATGCGATCTCAGGCAGTCTTTCCTCTATTGTTTTTTTCCCTATGCTCCTTAGATCGAGATGCACATAATTTTTGCCGTCTACTCCCCTTCCTTCCCTGATTTCGGTCATTATGCTTCTTGAAACCATGTCCCTGGGGGCAAGATCTTTAATTGTTGGCGCGTATTTTTCCATAAACCGTTCGCCGTTGCCGTTTATCAGTATTCCTCCTTCTCCCCTGGCTCCTTCGGTGACAAGTATGCCAAGACCGTATAGTCCGGTGGGGTGAAACTGAAAAAACTCCATGTCTTCAAGTGGAATTCCGGCATTGAAAAGGATGCTCAGGCAATCACCTGTGCTTGCAATGGCGTTCGATGTAGTTTTAAAAACTCTGCCGTAGCCGCCTGAGGCCACAAGGGTTGTTTTAGCGTTAAAAACATGGATCTCGCCGGTCTCTATTTCCATGGCTATAACCCCCATGCATTTTCCGTCGATTATCGGAATATCGAGAACATGAAACTCTGGAAAAAACTTGACACCTTGGGTCTGGCTCTGTTCAAACAGGGCAAAAAGAATAACGTGTCCGGTTCTGTCAGCACAGTAGCAGGCTCTTCGTACTGGTGCTGCGCCGAAATCTTTGGTGTGTCCTCCAAAACGTCGCTGTGCGATTTTACCTTCCGATGTTCTTGAAAATGGAACTCCAAGATGCTCCAGTTCGATGATAGTTCTTATAGCATCTTCGCACATCACTTCTATTGCGTCCTGATCGCCAAGGAAATCGCTTCCCTTAACGGTATCATAGAAATGCCATTTCGGAGAGTCCGGTTCTTCGTTTCCTAGGGCTCCGCTTATGCCTCCCTGTGCGGCAGTGGAGTGGGACCGAGTAGGATAGAGTTTACTTAAAACAGCGACCGATCCGTGCTTTGATGCCTCAATTGCAGCCCGCAATCCGGCAAGCCCTGATCCTATGATGAGAGTATCGAAATTATGATTCATGAAAAAGGTATAACGACTTAAATGGATGAGCTGATTTCAAATGTAAGTGTATTTGTTTCATCTTTTTCTTCTTTTAAAGATAAGTTCTGGTTCCATTAAAAGGTTGTAACCCCCTGTAAAGAAACAATAGTTCGATTCTATAGTAATTAGGCAATAATTTCAATCAACTTTACAGTTTTACCATGAAAAATCCTTTAGTCAAAAAAAACTTTCTATCCCTCTTAGTGCCCATTGTACGGTCCAAGAAAACGCTCGCCATTGAAATGAATTAGGTGTGATGGACATCAGCCACCCACACCTCGGTTTCCCATGCGATCGCACCAAGATAACGGCCCATGATGGCCCGGATTAATTCGCTGTGCTTGCCGGGACTGAGCGTGATTTTCTTTCCCGGTGTAATCTCCACAGGGATGCGGTTTTGCTCGCGTTCCTTGGTGTAGCGGGCAACCAGTGTTTCACGTTCGGCAAGGTAGGCGCTCAGCGCATCATGCCATGCAGGTGTGCCGAATGTACGCAGCAAGGTCAGTACTGTGGGTTCGATCTGATAGACAGCCTTGGGACTGTTCACCGGACGGTCGGACTTGTCCGGGTTGTAAAGCGCGATGCCCGCGTCCAGCAGACGGCACCCCCCTTTTGAATATGGAAAGAGACTGGACATGAATGTAGCAGTTATTTCAGGCGTAAGGAACTGGCCGAATTGCGACTTCCTTTTAGCCTCGGTATTTCTCGAAACATGCAGCCTTTTTTGTTCAACCGCTGATAGCAATATAGTGTTGTCTCCTGTTTTGCGCCCTAACATGGTGCTAAGACGGCCCGTCCACATATTATAACGAACCACAAGCTCAGGAAAAAAACACCGAGGTTTACCGGGGTCGGCTTGAGCTCTGTGATACTTATTAAGGCCTCCTTATAGCCAGCTTCCATATGCCTACGGTATGATGAAGAATTTAGTATTCAATCCAATGAGGCCATGTATGAGATTTTACATCAAACAGCACAAACATTATTGAGGTATCGACTTGCACGCAAAATCCATGTAGCTATTGCATCATGCATGAACCAGAAGGGAAACGTACTGCTGCACCGAAGGCAAAAAAAGATAAAGATAACTTAGTCAGGTGGCTTTATCGGAACTTATGCAATGTAAGTAACAACGAACTTTTCCCAAATCAATTCCCCGGACCTAATAATATCAAGTACTACAGCACTTTCGGCCTTGTATGCTTCCTAGAAGGGGCAATAACAATTGTTTAAAGTGATTAAGTCAGGACTCAAGGCAGTAAGGTTTTATTCTGGAAAGGACTATTTTCAAGGTCGAACTGTCGGAAAACTTTACTCTTTATTTTAGTTGTATCCTAAAAAAACGCCAAATTCTGCCTATTTTTTAGGCATTATTTTATCTCTCCTATCGTAACTGATTGTTTAATAGATTTAAATTGCCAAAATACTGAACTGTCGGAAAACTTTATACCTATCTTTTTTAGAAATGGTTGTTTTATAAAAAAATATTAAATATCAATGGTTTATATGGAGGGTACAAAAATTGCATTTTTAAAAAAATACGTTAGGAACAAGAATTGGACCCTATAAATGCTTTTCTAGTTTCCTTTGCGTACTTTGTGGTGGGAATTATTTTGAGTCGATTTTAAAAAAAGGGGGGGAGTACCAATGAAAAAGGAACTTACAGGAATGGTTAAAAAAACAATGCTTAAAAGGACAGGCTGGAAGTTGCTCTTAATGCTGGCTGCATTCATCTGGTTTGCAGTCATGCCGGCGGTATCATCTGCTGACTGGACGATAGAGACTGTTGATGCACCCAAAAATTTCAGCAATTTCTATCAAAGAGCTATAGCCATTGACAGCGATGATAACCCACACATTGCATACGGTGGCGAGCATCTTTATCATACATATTTTGATGGTACCCAGTGGCAAAACGAGGTTGTGGACAATGCTCATCGAGTGGGACAGTATGCATCTATAGCAATAGATTCAAATGACAACGTGCATATAAGCTATTTTGATGAAACTAACGAGGATCTCAAGTATGCCACGAATGCTTCAGGAACATGGGTGATTGAAGCAATTGATACTGAAGGGCATGTCGGAGAGTACTCATCCATAGCAATAGACTCAAACGACAACGTGCATATCAGCTATCATAATTGGAATAATTATGAACTAAAATACGCTACAAATGCTTCGGGTATTTGGGTGATTGAAACACTTGATACTGGGAGTATTAGTTCAATAGCAATAGATTCAAACGACAATGTGCATATCAGTTATCAGGGGAGTACCACCGGCACCCTCAAGTATGTTACGAATGCTTCAGGAACATGGGTGATTGAAGCAATTGATACTGAAGGGCATGTCG
>CAYWZR010000034.1:0-13595 GCA_964462885.1 uncultured Nitrospirota bacterium | reverse complement strand
AGTGTGGCTATAAAGAGGAAGAGGTTTAGCCGGGTTTATTTTATAATTTTTTTTCTAAGAATAGCTTAATCTAAGTATATCCAGAAGATCGGCCATATCTTGCGGTGGCGGAGTCGAGAACTCAAACCATTCTCCTGAGTGGGGATGAACAATTCCGAGCGACTCGGCATGAAGCATCTGGCGAGGGACCGGATTATCTCCTATTTTTGTTTTTCTGCCGTAAACTCTGTCACCAAGCACAGGATGTCCTACAGAACTGAAATGAACACGTATCTGATGCGTTCTACCAGTCTTTAACTTAGCCTCGATTAAAGAAGCACCTGTAAAAATTTCCAGAGTTTTCCATAAAGTAACCGCTTCTTTACCCCTTCTGGTGCGTGTTGACATTTTCTTGCGGTCATTGTCCGATCGCCCGATAGCAGCCTCAATAGCGCCAGAATCCTCCTTCATCGATCCATATATCAACGCAAGATAACGCCTGTTTATGGTGCGTTCTTTGAATTGATTCTGCAAATGGTAATAGGCGCTATCAGTCTTTGCCACCACCATAACCCCAGAGGTGTCCTTGTCCAGCCGATGAATTACACCAGGCCTGAGTGGGCCGCCGATGGATGCCAGGACGCTACAGTGATAGCGCAGAGCATTCATGAGCGTCCCACTGCTATGCCCCACTGCTGGGTATACTACAAGCCCTGCAGGCTTGTTTACAAATATAATGTGATCATCTTCAAACAGAATCTCGAGTTCCATCTGTTCTGGGATAAGCTCTTCATCCCCGGAGGATGGTAGGGAAAGGATTACTCTATCGCCCGGTCGAACCTTAGTGTTAGTTCTGACCGGAATGTTTGGCTGCCTTGATTGCGAACTTTCTACTACAACACGCCCATCATCAATAAGCTTTTTAACCTGAGAACGTGTGACCTCACCCCTTAAGGCAGTTACAAGATCCAACCGTTGGCCTGACTCCTCATCGGAAACTACATAAACAATAGTTTCAGTTGTCAATTATTCGACTGCCAGTGTTTTTTCAACAACCACCTCTTTGCCCGCTTTTCTGGCCTGAAAATTCTCTATAGCCTTTCTAAGAGCTTTTGATCCCAGGTTCGAACAATGCATTTTATTCGGCGGTAATCCGTCCAGTTCCTTGGCTACCATCTCTTTTGATATATTCATTGCTTCGTCCAGACTCATCCCCTTTGCCATCTCGGTGATCATGCTCGATACTGCAATGGCCGAGCCGCAACCGAAAGTTTTGAATCTGATATCCGCTATTTTGTCATCTTCCACCTTAATGGCGATCTCCATCATATCGCCGCAGACCGGATTACCCTCAGTACCTACCCCATCCGGGTTCGACATGTCACCCGCATTCCTGGGATTTCTGAAATGATCCATAACTTTTTCCGAATATTTCATCATAATGCTATCTCCTTCTAAAAATTCTTACTAAAAACTCTTAACTGTCTAATTTTTATAAAAAACTAACTGACTGTAATCGGCGCTGCCGACATAGCTCGCAATTTTGCAATTATAGGCGGAAGGACCTCTATTACACGCTCAATATCTTTATCAGTGTTGTACAATCCAACAGACATTAAAAGCGTGCTGTTTGCCAGGTAACCTGACAGCCCGATTGCAAGCAACACATGCGAGGTCTCCAGTGACATCATGGTACATGTGGAAGAACTGGAGGCATATATACCTTCATCTGCCAGCGAAAGAAGCATGGACTCTCCTTCAACACCCTCAAAAGACATGTTTAAAAGGTTGGGCAGCCTCTTGTCAGGATGGCCGTTATACACGGTGTTTGGAATCTTCTCCATTAAACCTGCGGCCAACTTGTCACGAAGTCCTTTAAATTGCAGGATCCGTTCATCCATCTCTTGCCTGGCTATACGTGCGGCAACTCCCATACCTACAATACCCGGAACATTCTCAATTCCTGTTCTTCTGCCTCGTTCCTGAGCCCCTCCGTGAATCAGCGGGGTTATTTTGACACCCTTTCGGACAAACAAGACTCCAACACCTTTGGGGCCATAGAAATTGTGGGCTGAAAGAGTTAAGAGATCGGCATTTATAGCATTAACATCTACCGGGATAATACCTCCGCTGGCTCCGGCATCCACATGAAAAAGCAGACCCATCTCGCGAGTAATTTTTCCTATCTCCTCTACCGGCTCAATTGTGCCGATTTCATTGTTAGCGTGTATGATCGAGACAAGAATAGTTTCAGGGGTTATTGCTTTTCGAACATCATCAGGGTCAACAAGTCCGTACTTATCCACAGGAATAATGGTAATCTTATAACCATTCTTCTCTAAAAATTTTGCAGATGTGAGAATCGACCGGTGCTCTACCTGAGAAATAATTATATGCTTTCCCTTGGAAGAGTAAGAATGGGATATACCTTTTAGAGCAAAGTTGTTAGCCTCGGTACCGGAAGATGTAAAAATCAACTCCTCGGGTGTTGAGTTAATCAGCATGGCTATATCATTACGAGCTTCGTTCATTGCCATCTTGGACTTCCAACCAGGCTCGTGATCGCTCTGAGGATTGCCGTAGATATCGCTAAAGTACGGCAGCGCCGCCTTTGTCACTTCAGGGAGGCACGGTGTCGAAGCGATATAGTCCAGATAAATATTCATGATCTCACCCCCACTAAAAACCTTTCTAAAAATTGCTAAGATAAAATAATCCGGATGTCTACATACACAATAATATACTCTAGCAATTTAGTCAAGTACTCCTAAGCAGTATGTCAAGTCAAGATATTTCCAGGCAACTTGAAGATTTGCACTGTTTTCTATTATCGTTGTCAGTAGTTAAATATTCAGGTTGAAAGCCACTAGGGAATCTACTTAGGGAACTTTTGAAAAACAGATGGAAAAGCACAGCTTTTTTAAACAGTTAAAACAAGGTTTAGCCGGATTGGCATTAGCGGTTTCGATAGGATCTTTAAGCTATGGACTAAAGATATTGATAAAGACTCCTTTTGCTGATCCATTGCTTGTGGCAATGATTATTGGAATAATAGTAAGAACAACAACAGGCGACAGAACCAATCTTAAGCCAGGATTTACTCTTGCCCCTATAATTTTTATTCCAATAGGCATTATTTTTTATGCGGCCAACAATCTGAACTTTATAAAACTAGCTGACGTTGAGGCAAGTATGATGGCAATTTTAATGGTTATTATACTTGTTTATTTTACAACCATCCTTCTTCTGGGAAGATTGCTTGGACAAAAAAGTCAGATAACTTATTTAACCGCTACCGGTTCTGCCATTTGTGGTGCTTCGGCCATCGCCATTACCTCTCCAGCCATAGAAGCCGAACCGGATGATATCTCGATCTCCCTATTGTCAGTAGCTTTGGCCGCGTTAGTTGGTTTATTCATTATCCTTCCTTTTCTATCCACATTATTCGACATAACAGACAAAAGTTATGCTCTGCTTTCAGGATCGGTTATGCAGTTTACCGGATTTGTAAAAGTAGCCGCCCTGAATATTCCTTTTCTTAGAAAAGCAATACCGGAAGAAGAACTGGTATCTCTTGCATTATCCGTTAAAGCAGTAAGATACCTTGGATTATTGGTAGCTATTCCGCTTTTTGCCAGTTTGGTAAAAAGAAAACTATACATTCCGTGGATTCTATGGGCCTTCCTTGGAGCAGGCATACTTGGTACATGGATATCAGTAACTTATGAGGTTTTCTACGCCAGCACTATAATTCCTATGTTAAAACCGATCTACAACGTTTCATGGTCAATAGCAATGGCAGCAGTAGGTTTAAATGCAAATGTAAAGGAGTTACTGAGCAACAATGGAACCAAAGCCTTGGTAATGGCTTTTGCGGGTTTTTTCGCCGCAACCGCCGCATTCTTTATCGGACTATATATACTTCATACGTTTTAAAACAAGAAATTATGGCTGAGTAAGATAATGACATTCGAAATAAAACCTCCCAAATCAAGCCTGAGAAACAATATTATGGTGGTGTTCTTTCTTATTATCGTAATATGGGGAGCATTTATTACCGGACTTTTTCAATTTATACTCCAAGACATATTGACTAAAGCAGGTTTGGACCTAACTGTTGTTGACAGTATCGCCAGGCACTTCACACTCATTAGTACAGGACTTACAATTGTTGGTATCTTCGCCATATTGTTTATCGGGTTGCTTTTATCAAAGGCGATAACAGGACCTGTAGAAAAATTAACAAAAGGCGTGATGGAAATAGCTCAAGGCAGACTTGATATAAGAATTAACATCACCACTCAGGATGAACTTGGACAATTAGCCGAAGGGTTTAATTTCATGACAGCCAAGATCCGGGATTCTTTAGAAAAAATAGAAACAGCCAAAGAATACACAGATAACATCGTGGCAACAGTACCCTCGCTACTTCTTGTTTTAAACAACCGGTTAGAGATACTCAGCGCCAATATGCCCACTGAAAAACTGCCTTATAACATCATGCTCGAAGAATTTGTAACTTCCCTGGAAAATGAGATAAAAACATGCCTTAAAAATGTAAAAACACTAAACAAAGAAATCGTTCTTGCCGGAAAAAATTCAGAAATCAATCCGGCTTTCTCTGTGGTTGTCTCCCAAATAAAAATTCCAGAAGAAAATGGAGTTCTTCTGACAATAACCGATATCACGGAACGGAAACAGGCGGAACTGCAAAGTCGGCGCTATCGTATCGGACTGGAAAAGCTAGACTGGTGGGTACGCAGACTATTATTAGTAACGACTGATGAGCAGTATTTTTATGAGGTCGTAGTAAAAGCTGCCCTCAACCTGCTAAATGCCGATCTTGCCATACTCGCCATGATAGATAGCACCGGAAAAAACTTCAGATATAAAGCTGCTGCCGGAAATAAGGCACAGATAGCACTGGGTGCCATGCCCACCCTGAAAGATGGAGAATTTTGTAAATGGATGTCTAATCATGGTGATAGTATGTTAGTGTCGGATCTGTCTGGCAATCCTGGAATTTTACAAAATTTGGCAGAACAAGTGGATGTCAATACAACTGTGGTGAGTTCTCTTTGCTCAGACGACAAAACTATAGGCTGCCTGTTTGCCTTTCGTAAGGGACGGCAATTCGACAAGTTAGACGAACAGATTTTATCTCTTTTCAGCCAAAGAATATTGATAATTCTTGACAACCTTCGACTCCTTCTTACTCTTGAAGATCGAGTTGCCGAACGAACTGCAGAACTCAAAAGCGCAAATGATGAATTGAAAAGTTTTGCATACGTAGTGTCGCATGACCTGAAAGCTCCGTTACGTGCAATAAGTCAGCTTACTGGTTGGATATCAGAGGACTATGCCGACGCGTTTGACAGGCAAGGCAAGAAGAAGATAAAACTGCTTCTTAGCAGAGTCAAACGCATGTACAAGCTTATAGACGGAATTTTGGACTATTCAAAAGTAGGACGTGTAAGAGAGGAAAAAATGCAGGTTGACTTGAACAAACTCGTACAGGATGTCACTGATGCTATCTCCCCACCGAATAATATCAGAATTACAATCAATAACGACCTGCCTGTAATTGTTTGTGAAAAAACTCGTATGGAACAACTATTCCAGAACCTTTTGAGTAATGCGATAAAATACATAAATAAACCCAGGGGAGAAATTAATATTTCATCTGTCGATGAAGGCAAACACTGGAAGTTCAGCGTCTCTGATAATGGAGCCGGTATAGAAAATAAGTATTTCGAGAAAATATTCGAACTATTTCAACCAGCTACTCCCGATGATAAGCATGAAAGTACAGGGTTAGGTCTTACTATAGTACAAAAAATTGTTGAACTCTATGGTGGTGAAATCTGGGTGGAATCAGAGGTAGGAAAAGGTAGTATATTCTTTTTTACATTGTTGAAAGATGAAACATGCAGATAGTTTTAAAGGGCGCGTATTAAAGCTTTTTTGATATCGACCGAATAAATAATTAACTTGCTATTACTCAGGTTAATCGATTTCCTTGCTCGACATGCACTTACTCTCTTGTGCGCAAAGGCATTTCAAAAAAAACTCGACAGACCTTATAGGTATGCTTGCGTTTTTTTAACAGCTTTTAGCATACGGGATAATTAGTACATCTCTTTGCAGTAAATCCCTCAATTTGAGTATTAAACGAATACAGACACAAGGGAGATGTATTAATGCTGAAAAACCTGTCGATACACAAAAAGTTCGCCCTGCTTTTCGCTTTTGTCATCAGTGTCTCCATTTTAAGCGCTTTAATGAACTACAGCAAAGTTACCGCCATCAAAGACAATTGGAACACTTATGTAGAGCATGTCGCAAAACGTCAAGAGTACCTTATGGAGATTAAAGCACAATTTGGATATGGCGGCATGATTCATACCTTTAAAAATTATATTTTGAGGGGGACTCCTAAATACGTCGAGAAATTCAACTCCAGTTACAATAAAATAACCGAAACCATTAACAAGTATTCTGGCCTTGACAATATCAATACTGAGGAAAAGCAGGCACTACAAATCATTCAGAAAACAGCTGATAAGTACAAATCCGGACTTGCTATAAACATTGGGCTTCAAAACGCTGGAGAATCCATCACCAATATTGATTCCGCAGTAAAAGTAGATGATACTCCTGCGCTAAGGGCATTTGATCTTCTAAACTCTAAATATCAAGCACTAACAAATAGAAGAACAGAAATGATTTTCTCATCGCTCTCTAACGCTTTGAATATTATGATATTAAATGCTCTAATAGTACCAGTTATAATTGTTATTTTTGGACTCTTCGTTGCCAATAATATAAAAAAATCTGTTACAGCATTAGCGGATTCAATGCATGATATTGCTAACGGAAATTTTACTATACAGATCAACAATGCAACTAATGATGAAATAGGCAACCTGGGTCGTAGGGTCAATCAAATGGTTCTTCGCGTAGGTGAATCAATAAGCCAGATCAGAAAAGATACCAAAAATGTTATTTCTATTGCAAACTTGATCACAACCGAAATAGATAAAACCAATAAAGATGCAAAGCTCCAGAGCGAGCAAACAGAGATAGTTGCCACATCTGCCGAGGAGATGTCTCAAACAGTTGCTGATATAGCCCAAAACAGCGCCAAAGCTTCGGAATCTTCACGTCATATTGCTAAGCTGGCAACCGAGGGGAAAGAAACCATGAATAAAACAGTAGATAGATTCAATAGTCTTGCTGAATCGTCCCAGGGACTCGCCAAAATGGTTAACAATCTTGACTCCCGCACGGACGCAGTTGGAGATATAATAACCCTAATCGATGATATAGCAGATCAGACCAATATGCTTGCCCTTAACGCTGCTATTGAAGCGGCTCGAGCCGGAGATGCTGGTAAGGGATTTGCCGTTGTTGCTGATGAAGTTCGAAAACTTGCCGAAAAAACAATGTCCGCAACCAAGGAGATAGATTCGAATATCAGTATAATACAAGAAGACGTTAAGAAAACATCGCGTTCCATGCAAAAGGCGTCAGAAGAAATAACAGAAGGTCATAAACTTATGGATGAAACCGAAAAATTATTTAATGAAATAGTGAGTTCTGTTTACACATCAAGCGATGAAATTGTCAGAATCGCTCAAGCTGTAGAAAAGCAATCCACGGCTACAACCGAAGTTTCAAACAATATACTAAAAACTTCTGACTTTGCCCATGGAACAGTTGAAAGAATGCAAATTCTTATGAATGAAGTAATGAATCTATCCCATACTGGCAAATATCTTCAAAACAGTGTGGAGTATTTCAATATTAATATAAACCAAAAAGGCATGCTCGAACATGCTGCAGAAAACAACAACAATGCCTAAATTTAATAGATAAGCGTCTATTAGATGTCATAGTATTGTTTCTTTCGTATTTTCTTCTTTGTCATGATGTTTGGTGCACAATATCATTGAAGCATCACTATGGCAAAAATTACAAATTCAGTTTCACAGAATCGAAAAATCGGAAAAACAGTTTTGATATAACCATATCAGCAACTGGTGTAAAATCGAGATTAGCCAAGCGGGACACGTCTTTGTAATGACGAAGCGCAAATGTGACGGAATCAGTGCGAAGGAATAAGTTGGCAAATTTGATTTAAACAGTTATTCTTAATGCGTGTTGGTTAAGTTGGCAAATTTGATTTAAATAGTTATTCTTAATGCGTGTTGGTATTGCTGTCTTTTTCATGACTATCCTCTTTTCTTGGTCTGCTTAGCCATTTTGGGATGCAATCTGTCACTCTTTCAAAATTGTAATTAATATTCCTACGGAATAACTGTGAGATAATTTTAATTCGTTCTTTACTATAATTAGAGTCTGTCCATAAATTGCCTTTTTTTATTTCTGTCATGCCCGAAGTCTTTAATCGGAGATCCAGAACTCATTTAAAAGACTGGATTCCGACTTAAGGACTGCCGGAATGACAGATAGATAGACTGAATTTATGGACAGAGTCTAATTAAAAAATAAGCTCATGTATTATTTTTTTATGATAATTCTTTAAAGATGCTTGTTGCTCTTGTTATCGGTGCCAGCGGCGGTTTGGGTAGCGAAGTCGCCTGTGTGCTTTCAAAGGCTGGATTTTATGTAGCTTTACACTGCTATCACAACCGTGAGGCAGCTGAGGCTCTTGTCGAAAAAAACATAGAACACGGGCGTGTGTTTAGCGCTGAGGTTTCAAGTGCAGAGTCTGTTAAGAGCATGATAGAAGAAGTAGAACAGTGGAAGGGTCGTCTGGACTTAATTGTGAACAGTTCAGGAGTAACACACGAAGCGCTTCTTGTGAAGACCTCGGTTGCTGACTTCGATAGTGTTATCAATACAAATCTAAAAGGTGCGTTCAATCTAATCAAGTTTGGAGGCTCCCTTATGAAGAAGGGTTTTGGTGGGCAGATAATAAATATCTCCTCCTATGCTGCCTTCAAAGGGAGCGCTGGTCTCGCTGCATACGCAGCCTCGAAGGCAGCTCTTTTAGGATTAAGTTTGTCTGCAGCCAGGGAGCTGGCCGGTGTCGGTATCAGAGTAAATATTGTACTACCAGGGTTTATGCTGACCCGTATGGGACGTGAGGCTTCCAAGCAGTCCCGGGAAATAGCTGTCTCGGAAAATATACTTTGCAGATACAGCACTCCGGATTTAGTTGCTAAGTTTATTGCTCAACTTGCTGAAAGCGATAACATCACGGGCCAGGTATTTAATTTAGATGGAAGGCTTATGTGAACGCTCCAGATAAAGCTATAAAAGGTTTTTTTATTACAGGCACAGACACTGGTGTAGGTAAGACGGTAGTTACCGCCGGTATTGCCCTGACTCTAAGACAGATGGGAATCAGCGTGGTTGTTATGAAACCTATTGAATCTGGCTGTAAGAAGCTTAAAAACGGGAAACTCATGCCGGGCGATGCTCTTTTTCACGCTAAGATGCTTGCCCTTAATGAGCCGATAGATACTATCTGTCCGGTTAGATTACATCATCCTCTTGCACCTATGGCTGCTGCTGAGCTTGAAAATGTTAAAATTCTAGAAAGCGACTGGCTCCCCGAATATAGGGAACTTTCTGGACGATACCAGATTGTTCTGATCGAAGGTGCAGGCGGGCTTATGGTGCCTATTCGGAGAAAATACCTGTTTTCTGATATGGCTGCTGAGCTTGGACTTCCAGTTATTTTGGTTGCAAGTACTGGACTTGGCACAATTAATCATACTCTTTTAAGCTTGGAGCATGCCCGTAACCGTGGTTTGAAAATGCTTGGAATACTTTTTAATCAAAACAAGTCAGGCAGACGTACTCTTGCCGAAAAAACAGGCCCGGACTTGGTTTCCAGATTTACTGACGTACCTGTTCTTGGCTTTTTTCCGTTTATAAAAAAAATGGATAGAGTACACCTGGAACTAGCTGCCCGCAGAATCGCCAAAAAAATCATAACTACAGGTGGATGAAATGTTTCTTGCAATTGTTTGGACTGGCATTGTAGTACTGCTTTCGGTTTGGCCTTTTTCAACAGGCATGGACGTGGGTCAGACAGATAAGTTGGTCCACTTTACCATGTATTCTATTACGACATTTTTATATTACCGGTGGATGAAGAGTATCTGGATGGCTGCACTTTTCAGTGCAACACTTGGTTTTCTAATGGAAGTTGCCCAGCACTTTATCGAGTGGCGCACTTTTTCGCTATTCGATTTTTTATTTAACTGCGCTGGTGTTATGATTGTGTCTCTTTGGTATTATGCAGTACGAGGCAGAGTTACCACACATCGGAAAGATGCTTAGAGATTTTTTTATAAAGTAGATTTACCCCTTATTCTCTGATTGTTGTTTTTTACTAAGAACCGCAACATACTTTTCAAGCTCGATGAGTCTAAGTTCCTTTTCTACTGAAGCATCACAGAAATCTTCGAGTTCTTTTATTCGATTGTTAACCTCTTCCTCAAGCTTAGCGCGTTCAGTAACATCCCTTATAAGTTGAACCATGGAGCTGATATTGCCACTTTGGTCGCGTATTGGTGAAGCCATGACTTCGAGGATATGCCCTTCAGAAGGGATGGTATGAGTGTAGGTCGTTTTTGTCGACCTTGCCTCCTCGAATACAGGTGGAAAAGGACAGATGGCAGTGGCCGCACTGCATGGCTTGTGAAGACCGTGCAGAAGGTTGTAGCAGTTCTTGCCGACTATCTCTTCCTTTGAGAGTTTTAAAAGTGTACATGCCGCATAGTTGGCATCGAGTATCGCATAGTTTTTACTGATCACAATCAGTCCTTCGGCCATGCTGTCCAGGACAGTCTCCAGAAAGGAGCGAGTCTGCTCAAGTTCAGCCACTTTTTCTTCGAGTTTTTGAATTACTCTCTGGCTGTGAAGCTTTAGAAATGACGGCTCCATAAGCGACTCGAAAAACGGGCTTTTGTCACCGGTTTTTGCCTTGGAAGAAAGTAATTCCTCCACAAGTTCAAGTATTTTCTTGGGACTCTGGGGTTTCTGTATAAACCGTGTGGCTCCTAAGTCATAAGCAAAATCAATGTCCTGAGGTGAGGTAAAGGCTGCCGAGTAAAAAATAAACGGAGTGTTTTTAAGAACAGGATCCATGCGAATATTTCTGCAAAACTGGTAACCATCAGACAACGGCATCATTATGTCTGAAATAATCAAGTCAGGCCTATTCTGTCTGGCCAGCAGCAGACCCTCTTCTCCATCTGATGCACAAACAGTATCGTAGCCGGAGATTTCAAGGATCTTTTTCAAAACGTCCTGTGAAATCTCGTTGTCATCTACAATAAGTATCAACATATTGACGCATTATAGCCTAGACCGGTACTGGTGGGCAAGATAAAATAAAAAGAAAAGAAAAACATAATAAAAACAAACATAGACAAAAATAAAAAGGCGAAAGATATTCTTTTTATTTCTTAAAATACCTTTCGCCTCCTCATGTTTTCAGCTTTTTCCTTGTGTTTTTAAAGCATGGATTCCATCTCTAAGGCTGGATGCCCGACCGAGGTAAGAAACTCAACAAGTTCCTCAGACTCTGTAGCAATAGTTTCATCCGCTATTTTATCCAGCAGGTCAGGAGCTCCGCCCTCCACAGCCATTGCTTCAAAAGATTCTTTCAGGCTTTCCTTTAAAGCTTTGGTCATCCATACAACGCGTTTTAGACCACCATCACCGTAAAGGAATTTTTTACTTGTAACAAAGTTTCTGCCTATACCCATAAAGCCTGGAGTTTGTAAGCCTCCACCTACGGTTCCGGCAAGTGTTGAGAACTTCATGCCTATAGGTGTCATATCGGCAAAACCTCGGTTTACCAACATAACGCCGTTTGCTTCAGGCAGAATCGCGCAGATAACCTCGAAGCAGCCGCAAGAAGTCATGGGATTATCCATGATCGTATAGGCGTTCATGGTTTCAACTGCACCACCTGTGGATTTCATTATATATTCATCCACTCCTGACCAGCGTCCCTTTGAAGCATCCAGAACATCACCCTTATGGATCGGCTGGTTTCCGCCTGTCGGATCTATCTCGTAGGCGGCTTTGCCGTCAAGCCAGTTATAGGCTCCGCACAAGCCAAGTCGCTCAGGAGTAATAACACATGTATGGCTTGGTGCAAACGACTGGCAGAGCAGGCAGGAATAGAAGGTATCTACTGAGTCATCCGTCAGGTTTCCAAGTCGCATGTCCCTCTCTTTGTAAGCCGCTCTAGCTTCCTTTTGCATTTTCAACACGTCTTCTTCATCGACATAAAGAGTTACCTGCACCTTGTCCACAATAGACTTAAACCTGTTATGGAACATGGCTGTATGGATATCTCCCATGTGCTTGAGGGTAAAACCATCTTTTTTGGCATTATGGCTGATCCTCATCCAGTTAATGTCACGCTGGCCCATGTGCCAAATACCCTGGGCCTCATTCAGGTTGTGATGAATTTTTCGTTCAATTACAGCCTCGAAATCTTTCTGCATTTTGCGGCCGGCCACATCAATAACAATGCCCATAGGCATTTTCCCGCCAGCTTCGAAACGTTTTTCCCAATCGGTTCCAACTATAGTGACCTTGTTATCCTCAATATCCTCGAGTTCTCTCATCCTGACCCACTCAAAGGCAGGAGTACGTTGACCTCCAAACTCGATAAATGTATCATCTTTACGAATTCTTTCACCCTCAAACGCCGGTCCGTATGATACCGGAATGGGTGGCTTTTCGACCGTGATCTTAAGGCCTCTGACCTCAATGGCTTTCTGCACTATTTTGTCAGGGTCTAATTCCTTATCAACCTCTTCGTAGGTGCAGACACCAGTAGGATGTATAACCGGCACATCGGTATCACAGATCGCAGGAAAACCCATATTTATGGCTCCGGCGCCTGTGGCCCACTTTAATTCGTCCAACCCGCCAAGGCCAAGTGCGAATGCGAAAACTCTATCCTTGGTGTACTTTAGAATTCCTTTGAAATCTCCGGCCTTCATACCGCCAAATATAAGAGCAGCCCTTACAGCCCAGTTCAAGGCGTAAATCGTATGCTCGGTGTCTGGGCCCAGAGGCACAATCCTGGTATCCCAACCCAGTTGCACACCCCGCCTTAAAAGCTGTTTAGTCACAGAGTTACCTTCTGCATTAGCGCCTGAGAGAAATGTAAGGATATTTTTTTCCTGAAGCTCTTTAACTATTTTCTCCGCAATTTCGTCAGAGGGAGCAGGGCCGATAATAGCAGCAAAACCCGGCATTGTACCATCTACAAGCTGAATGCCAAGGTTTCTCTGTATAGTATCCGTAATAAATCCATTGTATGTTATGCCAAGAGTGTCATCCTTAACAGGCTCAAGTCCGGCTATATACCGGAGGGCAAGCCATATTTCCTGTGCAAAGAGAGTGGCCATTCCGGCATCCAGAGCCTCGCCGAGATAAGGTTTCCAAAGTTCATCCGCAGGCTCTTCTGTCAGAAGTTCCTTGGCGAACCGCAGTCCCTCCCGCATTTGGCCAAGGGTTTTTATCTGATAACCTGTCATGGCGTTTATCATCGGAAGCTGGAAAGCGGTATCAGGAAACTCGAACTCCAGCTCCTCACCCTTTTCTGCGAT
>CAYWZR010000033.1:0-13728 GCA_964462885.1 uncultured Nitrospirota bacterium | reverse complement strand
AGCTTCTGAGGCTTAAGTTGCATACAGCCTCCTTTACTCTTAATGAATCATAAGAGGCTTGAAATCTTTCATGGTTAACCAAATAATAAATAACTAAACAAGGAGATGAAAATGAGTAATATTAAATTTTTTATAATTATTTGCTTATTGGCCATTGCTCTTAGCAATACAGTATCAGCAGGATCAGAGCGTGACGAATTTATAAGCCCAATTCCTGTTAATTCTGACTTTGACAAGGCAAAGGTTGAGCTGGGCAAAAAATTGTTTTTTGAGCCTCGTTTATCAAAATCAGGTTTTCTAAGTTGTAACTCCTGCCACAACTTATCAACAGGCGGAGCCGACAATTTACCCAGCTCCATCGGGCATAAATGGCAGTTAGGACCAATAAATTCTCCTACCGTGCTGAATGCAAAATTCAACATAGCTCAGTTTTGGGATGGACGTGCAAAAGATTTAAAAGATCAAGCAGGAGGGCCGATTGAAAACCCAGGAGAGATGGCCTCAAGCCATGCGGATGCGGTAAGCATGTTACAATCAATACCTGAATATGTACTCTTTTTCAAAAAAGTATACGGTATCGATAAAATTAGTATAGATCAAGTTACCGACGCCCTTGCAGTATTTGAAGAAACTTTAACCACACCAAATTCAAAATTTGATAAATGGTTGCAAGGTGATGATAACGCCATTTCAGAATTTGAGAAGGCCGGTTATAACCTTTTTGTGGAGAAAGGGTGTATAGCTTGTCATAATGGTGTTGGCGTTGGTGGTGTGTCTTATCAAAAATTTGGAGTCGCAAAACCATATGAAAAAGATACCAAAACACTTGGTAGATATAATGTAACCAATAAAGAAGAGGATAAATATGTATTCAAGGTCCCATTGTTAAGAAACATTGAACTTACAGCCCCTTATTTCCATGATGCAAGTACTTGGGACTTAGATAGAGCTGTTATGGTCATGGCGGAATATCAGCTTGGCGTAAAACTGTCCGGTGATGAAGTTGAAAAAATTGTAGCGTTTTTGAAAACCCTGACAGGAGAGCAACCTTCAATTATTTATCCAATACTTCCTCCGTCAACTGTAAATACCCCAAAACCAGCTCTAAAGTAGTAGTGAGTTATATGAAAAAGAATCCATAAAATTATAACCACTATTTGCGCCTGTAGCTCAGCTGGATAGAGCGGCTGCCTTCGAAGCAGCGGGTCGGGGGTTCGAATCCCTCCAGGCGTACCATAAAATCAAAGACCGTCAAAGGGAGAGGCTTTAACCAACCTTAAATTCTCCACTTTTTCCTCCTCGTTTTTCAAGCAGGCGGATATTAGTAATGACCATTCTGCGGTCTACAGCTTTACACATGTCATAGATTGTAAGGGCAGCAGTTGAAACAGCTACAAGGGCTTCCATCTCCACACCTGTTCGTCCGTCAATTCTGACAGTGGAACGTATTTCTATTTGAGGCGGTGTTGTCTTCAGGTCAAAATCAACAGTTACAAAATTAATGTTTAGTGGGTGGCAAAGAGGTATCAGCGAGGATGTTTTTTTTGCTGCCATAATACCAGCTAAGCGGGCTACTGCCAAAACATCTCCCTTAGCCAAGTCTCGATTTTGTATCAATTGCAGGGTTTCGGACTCCATTTCTACGGTTCCCGCAGCCACAGCTTCACGCACAGTTATCGGCTTATCCCCCACATCAACCATGCGGCAGCGTCCATGTTCATCCAGATGCGTTAATTTTTTATCCACCAGAAAAAAACTTAAAACCTCATGATTACGTGCAAACCAATTATCTCGTCTTACTCATAGCCTTGAGTTTTCTCTTTGCAAGCTCTGCCTGATGAGTTCCAGGAAACTTCTTTTCCACCCCATCCAGTAAAACCCTGGCGGTACGTTCATCACCCAGCTCTACAAAGGCATAACCTTGTTTAAGCATAGCGGCAGGCACCTTCTCGCTCTGCCTGTGTTTCCTAAGGACATCCTCATAGGCCAGTATCGCATTTTCGTAGTCCTTTTCCGAGTAATAGGTTTCACCGATCCAGAATTGTGCATTGCCCGCGTATTCATGGTTAGGAAATTTTTCTAGAAATGATTTAAACGTCTCACGAGCTTTTACAAAATCCTTAGATTTATAGAGATTGTGCCCGCGTTTGTAGAGGGCCAGCGCTGACTCATCGGATTTCTCTTGCTGAAGAGTTTTCACTGTTCCCGGTTGGGGAAGAGGAGAAATTATGCCTGTGCCAGGCGGTACTATTCCGGTTGGTTGTGTAGGCATTATAAGTGGAGTTTGCGTGGGAGAAGACGTTGGAGAGAAAAGCCTAACTCTCTCTTCGAGAGCGCTGATTCTTATCATCAGTAGGTCTTTCTGATCGTTAAGTTCCTTAATAGTCTGTTCTGTGTCGTGCTGAATTTCATCCAGACGGCCATGCAGAGACCTTGTTTCACGAGAGAGGTCTTCCAGCCGAAGTCCTAACTCTGCCTGGTTCTGCCTGATATTAGAAAGAATTCCCTGCTCACTGGGAAGTTCTGCCTCCCTGTTGGCTGATCGACGTCCAGTTTCATTTATGGCAAAACGATCTCCTATTTCACGAATCGTGTTGCGGTTTTCATAGGCAATTCTACGCGCTTCGTTTAGGTCGACCTGCACTGTTCGCAAATCTTCAGTTGTAGCACAACCGGTTGCTATAAGTAGCAGAAGACAAGCGCGCACAGCAAACGAAAACCAAGAAATATGGCAGAAGACAAGGCAAGAACCGGAGCTAACCATACGTGAATTATTCATTATTCTAATTTCTTTTCATTAATTATTATTGAATTTAATTTTCTTTTTTTTATTATCTATTCGAGAACGACAAAATGACCGCGTCGATTCTTAGCCCAGGCTTCCTCGTTATGTCCAGTGTCCAGTGGCCGCTCTTCACCGTAGGTAACGGTTGATATCCGGTCTTTGTCGACTCCCGAGGCCAGGAGATAGTTTTTTGCGGCTCTTGCCCGGCGCTCTCCAAGAGCAAGGTTGTATTCGTCAGTGCCGCGTTCGTCACAATGCCCCTCCACCGTCATTCTGGCATACGGATTGTTTATCATCCAGTTTGCCAGACGTGCCAGCGTGGCTTTATCGCTATCTTTTATATCATATCTATCATAATCAAAGTGAATGTCTTTGAAGTCTTTTTTTATCTCTTCCTTATCAACGACCAAAGGCTTCGCATTCACATCAATCTGCTCATGTGGAACGGCTGCAACTTCCACTTCCTCCGGGCTTATAGGCTCCACAACCTTCACTCCCGGAGCAATCGGCTCAGCCTGTACTGCCTCTTCCTGCTGCGGCTCCGGCTGAAGCACCGTATGTTTTTTTGTACAAGCGCTGAAGAGAACTGCTGTTGTAAGCAGAATCAATCCTGTGTAAATTCCTCTTTTCACCATTATTATAATCCTCCATTAAGATTTACCTACTTGGCGTTGTCTTATCGTTTACAATTAAAAACGCACTGTTTATTTTATATTAAATGTTTTTTTTGCTCAAGTCTTTAGAACTTATTTAGAACTTCTTTGAACTTCTTTAGAACTTAAAATGTCTTTGTAACCTAAAATTAGGTTCAAAGTGTGGTTAGGGATTATAAGTCTATTTTCTTTTTGAGTTCAAAAACGAAGCAGCGGCGACCAGCTCGGCGATGTGGCATTCTGCCCGGGTGGCGATATACGACGTTTTTTATCACCGTTTGCCAGCATTATGTATATTGAACTTTCACCTTTCCAACCCGACGAAAATGCTATATAGCGTCCATCTGGAGACCAGGCCGGTGAATCGTTCGACCTTTTGTTGGTAAGTTGCGTGAGCGCGTTTCCATCAGGAGTAATAGTAAATATATGCAACACCCCATCCTTTCTCCCGACAAATGCAATTCTATCGCCCATTGGAGACCAGGTCGGAGACGTATTGTAATTGCCTTTAAATGTTATGCGCCTGGCAGGCCCTCCTCTTGCATTCATAACATAAATCTGGGGTGAACCTCCCCTATCTGAAACAAAAGCTATTCTCCTTCCATCAGGACTTACCGTAGGGGACACATCAATTCCTATGTCATTAGTGATTTTCCTCAGGTTTTTGCCGTCCAACCCTACCTTGAATAGCTTTGTTCCATCTTTCTGCGAAGCTGAGAAGTAGAGAGTTTGACCATCAGGATCGAATGAGCCAGGCAGACTGAGATTACTGTCTCCATAGAGAAGATGTTCATCTGCCTTTGAAAGATCCAGCAGGTACATCCCCCAGCGGCCTTGGCGAAGTGATGAATAGGCAAGATAACGTCCTGTTCGTGACCATTTTGGAACCATGGTAAGTGTATGAGTTCTCGTCATCCTCCTGGCACGCTTTCCATCCCAATCCATGAGGTAGATTTCTTTGCCGTTTCCTGACTTTACCACGTAGGCTATCCGTGTACGGAAAACACTATCGTGGCTGGTAAGAGCTTCATATACATCACTTGAAACCTGATGAGCCAGACTCCGCAAAAGTGTAACATCGCTTTGGTACTGGCGCTGAAAAAGAGCGCGGTTTTCGACCGGATCGTACAATGAGGCTTCAACCAGAAATTTCTGTCCGGTTTTATCAAAACTCACAGATCCTTTAAGTACCGCCTCGCTGTTTAAAGGCAGCCAGTTGTCTGGGCTGAAAGGAGATCCTGGAGACTCTATATAGGCTTCAGGGTTAATAACCTGAAATGCATGAGTGAACTCAAGGTCACTTCTTATGATGGCAGCCAGACCAGGGTCCGAGGTAAAATTTGAAATCGCCACCGGCATACGAACGTCAAAAGATGTGATGTCGATATATACCCTGGACATACCTCGCACTGGAAAAAAAAGGATAATGGCGACGATAAAAGTCTCTAAAAAAAGATTTAGTAGTAGTCTTCGTAAATATCTTGATTTATACATTTATTGAATGTCTTCAGGCCTGAACCTGAACTGAATTTCTGTATCTACCCCTTCCGGCGGTGGGGGAAACGGAGAAGCTTTTGCTATGGCTCTTAGCACAGAACGATCGAAGTCGGGATTTCCTGAGCTTTTTACAATACTTTGTTTCTGAACACCGCCCTGTTTACTTAATGATATAAGCACCTCAGCCTCAAGCCTGCTGATTGACTTACCGGTATAAACCCAACGTTCAAGTACTCGGTAACGGATAATACCATAGTAAATCGCCATCGCCTCTGGCGAGGCTGTTTTTTGAACCTTTGTACCAGAAAGCCCCTCTTCTTTTAACTCATATCCGCCGATAGATGCCCTCAATTTTTTCAGACGTTCAAGCTTATCAATTTTCTGCAGCCTCTCTATTTTGTTCCGTACTCTTTCTTCAGGCGACTCTTTTAGCGTTTTTTTGGGTAACTCGGTTGTCTTGGGTTCAGGCTTCTTTGTGCTATTACTACGAAGTGCGGAGTGTTTGTCCGGTTTAACCTCCTGCTTCTTCTTGGTTTTCTTGACCTTCTTGGCCGTCGGCTTTTTTACTTTCTTCTTTACTATGGCTGGAGCTGAGGTTTTTTTGGTGGTCTTTTTTACAATCTTGGCCGGTTTCTTTTTAGTCTTTTCAGGCTTTTCAACATGCTGTGAGGATGTCACCAGACTTACAAAATAAGGATTGGGAGTTACATAACGACGTGCCTGAAAAGAAAATGTCAGTCCTGAAGCCAAGATGACCACGGCATGTATTACAAGCGAGACGAAAGCCATCCTTTCAAACGAAGGGTCACGCCTCACAGTCACCTTTTTACCTCGGAAGGGGCTCTGTTACCATCCCCAGTTTATCTATTCCAGCCTCCCGTATCTCACCCATAACCGTTGCCACAAGACCGTAGGGTATGTTTTTATCCGCCTTCAGGAAAATCTCTTTGTTTTCCCTGTTTGCGAAAATAAGCTTAAGTTTTTTTTGAAGCTCGGGCACTGCAATCTCTGCCTTATTAATATAGATTCGCGAGTTCTTCTTTATTGTAATCACCACTCTCTCCGATGCCGGTAATGCCTTTCCCTTGGCTTTGGGTAGGTTCACGTCAACACCTTGCTGCAGCATGGGTGCAGTAATCATAAATATGACCAGAAGGACCATCATTACGTCAACAAAAGGCGTCACGTTGATTTCAGACATGGCACGACTTCGTAGTCTATTGCTCTGCATTGTCCCTCGTAAAATACTCCACCAACGCTTGATCAAAATCTTCCATCTGGATGGTGATCAGTCGTACCCGGCTGAGGTAATAATTGTATGCTATTACAGCTGGGATAGCGGCCACAAGGCCGGCGGCAGTGGCGATAAGGGCTTCAGCTATGCCGGGAGCCACTACAGCCAGGTTAGCTGCTCCAGCCGCTCCTATGCCTCGGAACGAGTTCATAATTCCCCATACCGTCCCGAAAAGTCCGATAAAAGGGGCAGTTGATCCGGTTGTTGCCAGGAAATTCAGATATCTTTCCATTCTGGCAGTCTCGAGGCCCTCTACTCGCCTGACAATATGCCGGTACTCGTCCCTGCTTGTCCCGAGCGGCTCTTCAGACATAGCTCTGAAAAGGGTTGCCATAGGGCTGTAACGCATCCCTCGAACCAGATTTTCGATGTTTTTATGTCTCTGAAAATTTCGAGTAAACTTGTCGTTTTCTTTCTCAATTCTCCTAAGAAATGAGAATTTATAGAGTATAATCGCCCAAGAATAGACAGAAAAAAACAAAAGAAGCGCCATGACTCCTTTGACCACAAAGTCGGCATTCGTAATAAGATGAAAAATGCTGGTATTCATAGCTCCCTATTAGGTGTTTAGGCTTAAGGCAAAATAAGTTACCTAACACCTGTAATTGTTATCAATTAAAAAATATTTTAAGAATATTATAACGCCGGTGTTCCATTTACACCCAAACGCAATCTATAATAACAGAAAGCACAAAATATTTTGACACAATCACCACACTTTATATGATTGATAAATTTAGAGAGGAATGCGGTGTCTTTGGGGTATACAACCACAAGGAAGCCGCTAATCTGACATACTTGGGTCTTTACGCTCTACAGCACCGAGGGCAAGAAGGCGCTGGTATCTGCTCCTCAGATGGCAAGCAGTTGCATCTTGAGAAAGGGATGGGTCTCGTAGCAGACATCTTTACAGAAAGACGCCTTCAGAAGCTTCAGGGATATATGTCGGTAGGCCATAACCGTTATTCCACAGCCGGTTCTTCAGTTCTTAAAAATGTGCAGCCCATCCTTGTTAATTACTCCCTTGGGCCTTTAACCATTGCTCACAACGGAAATCTTATAAACGCGCCTGAAATCCGAAAAGAACTTGAGGAAGAAGGAGCGATATTTCAATCTAATTCTGACAGTGAGGTAATTGTCCACCTGATTGCTCACGCTAAGTCGGGAGATCTGCATGAGCGCATAGTAGAGGCGATAAGACGAATATCCGGTGCTTTTAGCCTGATTCTTATGACAGAAAAAGAAATGATCGTAGTTCGCGATCCGTATGGTTTCCGGCCTCTATCCATAGGCGAGTATGATGGTGCCTGGATTATCAGCTCAGAAACCTGTGCTTTCGATCTTATAGGAGCCCAATATGTGCGGGACGTTGAGCCGGGAGAAATACTTATTATTAATGAGGACGGTCTACAGTCTCTCACGTTTTCAACAGCTCAGCGGCAGACACACTGTATATTCGAGTTTATCTATTTTTCCAGACCTGACAGCAATATCTATGGCAACTTAAGTGTTAATGAAATACGGAAAAATCTTGGGCGTGAACTAGCACGGAAGCACGGTGTTGAGGCTGATCTTGTTATTCCAGTGCCAGACTCAGGCGTGCCTGCTGCGCTGGGATATGCTGAAGCCGCCGGCATTCCCTTTGACTTCGGGCTTGTTCGTAATCACTATGTAGGACGTACATTTATCGAGCCGCAACAGACTATTAGGCATTTTGGGGTAAAGATCAAACTCAACCCTGTTCGAAAGCTTCTTGAAGGCAAGCGAGTGATTGTGGTGGACGATTCGATTGTGCGTGGGACTACAAGCAAGAAAATCGTAAAAATGCTAAAAGAAAACGGCAGAGCGAAAGAAGTGCATATGAGAATCAGCTCTCCACCGGCAATCGCCCCATGCTATTATGGTATTGATACACCCAGTAAAAGAGAATTAATAGCATCAAACCACAGCATTGAAGAAATAAAAAAATATATCACCGCAGACACTATGGCCTACCTAGACATTGAAAGCCTTCTAAGCGTGGTTCCAAACCCGGAAGATTATTGCACAGCCTGCTTTGATAATAAATATCCGCTCAGATTTCCACTCCAACAACTAGACCAGATGTCGTTATTTTGAAGAACCTAAGAAAGTTAGCTGCAACCGCTATATTTAGTGTTTGTTTATAAATTCAGTTTCTCTACCTGTCATTCCGGCAGTTCTTAAGCCGGAATCCAGTCTTTTCAATGAGTTCTGGATGCCAGATTTAAAACTTCGGGCATTACAAAAATAAAAAAGGCAATTTATGGAGAGACTCTATTTAGGTACGTATAAATAAACAAAACACCACTCTTCAATGGAGCTGTAAATAGAGTGATCAAAGATGAAAACAGGGCATTTATATTTTGGCTTGACAACAACTAAAGGTCTTCTTGTAAAAAACTGTTTTTTTCGATACAATCAGGTAAAGTTGCAAAGTTTATAGGAGGTTTTGCTATGAGATTTGTTGTTTTATGTTTTCTGGTTCTTCTTATCCCATGTTTTGCCGGTGCTGCCTCGCTGGAGACAGCAATGAAATTTTATAATAAAGGTGATATGAATGCTGCTATCTCCGAACTGGAGACGTACGTGAATGAAAACCCGGTTGATACACAAGGCCTCTATTATCTAGGCTATGCCTATTATGAAAAGGGAATGATGGATAAGGCTGTGATGTACTTCCGTAACAGCTATCTCATAGACCCTTATTTTTCACCTCTGCTTCCAGGAGAGTCTCCTCCATCAGATGACTCCAAATAGGGTTTTTCCAAACCCATAAGGTTAAATACTGAGGTCGCAAAAACATATTTTTTGCAGAGTCGCTATTTTAATCAGCCTTTTTGCGGCGATTGCTTTAAACGTCTATTTGCTCATCCCTGACACACTTGTACCTGACGTTTCTGACATATATAATTTTGATGCTGTCGAACCGCTTTATCCCCCTACAGAACATGGTGTTTCTCCGGTTGCTTCAGTAAAAAAGCCTATCCCTACCGGATTGATTTTCTCTAAAGAGGTTTATAACAAACCAGATCCGCAAAAACTTCCGAAAAAAGAGATCAACGAACATTATGCTGGCCTGGCCACAGAAGCCATGGCTCACTTGCAGGCTGGTAATTATACAAAGGCCATACCGATTCTCAGGGAACTTCACAATGAATATCCAGATGACCTCAATGCTGTTCGTGAACTCGGGATATCTCTTTATATGGCAAATAATCCAGCAGGCAGCAACAGGATGGCATTATTTTACTTAAAGAAAGCACGGAAACTCTCACCGAACGATACTGCAACTCTAAAAACTCTCGGCCTTGCCCTATACAAGGCCGAAGAGCTTGAAGAGGCTTCGAAGGTAATCAAAAGATATATTGAATTAGAACCTGATGACCGGTACATGAGTAAACTATATAGCAAGATTATTCGTGAAAACTCAGCTCAGGATGGTTTTATGTTTGAGAGCTCCGACCACTTCGACCTCTACTATGACAGTAGTAACTACAGAGGACTGGGGCATACAGTTTTAAACCTCCTGGACGATGCTTATAGAAAAGTGGAGACCGAGCTTCGTCTTCATCCGGATAGATCTGTATCTGTAATTTTATACTCAGCGCGGTCTTTTAGAGAAGTGACACTGGGTCCAGACTGGACCGGTGGCCTATATGACGGCAAAATCCGTCTGCCGATCAAAGATCTTGATCAAGACGATCCCAGGCTTGCCAGGGTGCTTATGCATGAATACGTCCATGCTGTAGTTCACAGCTTTGCACCTGATAGATGTCCTACATGGTTGAATGAAGGTTTAGCAATGTACTTGGAAGGTCGGCCTGCGCCGCAGATCCGGCTTTTGGCTGACTTAAGAAATCTTGAGGGATCTTTCATGGCGTTGAACTCTGTTCAGGCGCAGATTGCCTATACTCTGAGCCTCTCCGCCGTTTCATTTCTGATCGATCAATATGGCATGTACAAAATCAAGCAAATCTTGAAAACAATGAAAAACGGTGATTCGTTTCATGAGGCGTTTAACGAATTGATGCCGGTAAGCTACAGTGAATTCATCAGACAGTGGAATGAAGATAAGAGCCTTTAGAAACTGTAGAACCGTATTGCAATACGCCCCATACTATCATTCAGCTTGTTTATAAAATACAAACTCTACTCTTCGGTTTTTAGCTCTGCCATCCGCCGTATCGTTAGAGGTAATCGGTCTTGTATCAGAGAAACCAGCAATGTTAAGCCTACTTGTGTCAATGTTTTTATTTTCATGCAAGTATTTGAGCGCGGAGTACGCTCTAGCGGCCGAAAGCTCCCAGTTTGAAGAAAATCGTCTACTTCTTATAGGAACATTGTCTGTGTGCCCCTCTATAGACATATCATAAGGAAATTCCTGCATTACCTCCCCCAGTTCGTTTAATAGAGGCGCAATTCCGTCTTTTATATCAGCAGTACCCGGATTGAAAAACAGTCTGCCTCTGACCCGAACCACAACACCTCTTGCGGTTTTCTCCACACTGACCTCTTTTTCAAGCCCCTTTTCTTGAATAAGAGCCTTTAGCTTTTCTTCAATTTCAGATTCTTTCTTAAGGTTAGACTCTTCCTTAACAGTTTCTTTTATTCTTTTTGGCTGCGGCAGAGAAGGTTTGAGCGGGGTATCAATCACAGAAGGAGTTGTTGATGCCTTAAACATTCCTGAGCCTGATTTGGCAACACCAAGCTCTTCCTGTATTGAGCCCATAGCATCTTTAAACTTAACAATATCCATCTCGGCAAATGACAGAAGCAGGATAAAAAACGTCAGTAGAAGTGACATAAGATCCCCGAAGGTCGCCATCCAGGCAGGAGCGCCAGCTTCAGGCTGTTTAGAGTTTTCCTCAACCATTATTTTTTAAAAAAATATTTTATTTTATTTCATCTCATTTCATTTTCCTTGCTTTAGGTGCAAGGAATGAAACAAGTTTGTCTTCCAGGATTCTTGGATTAATTCCTTTTGTGATACCTTCAATTCCGGTGATTATAACGTCCATGTTTACTTTTTCCGAATTTGTTCTGTCGGCAAGTTTTTCGGCTATGGGATTAAAAACAAGAAAGGCTAGAACTGCTCCATAAAATGTAGTAAGAAGAGCTACGGCCATGGCAGGTCCTATCATAGAGGGATCACTCATGTTTAAGAGCATCTGAACAAGTCCTATTAAAGTTCCGATCATGCCCATTGCCGGAGCAGTAGAACCCATAAATTTGAAAACTGACTGTCCTGTTTCATGGCGTGATACAAGAGAATTACGCTCGATTTGCAGGGCATAGGCAATCTCTGTGGGCTCAATTCCGTCAACAGCCATCCTTATAGCTCGGGCAAGAAAGCTGTTTTCTACCTTTTCATTTTCAAGTGCTAGAATTCCACCTTTTTTAGCCTTAGTAGCTACGTTTACCAGAATTTTAATCAATCGTTCCGCAGGCTCGGTTTTTACAAGAAACGCATTCATTGCCACTGAAACAGCTCCCAGCACTACGTTAAGCTTCTGCATTATTAACGTAGCGCTTATTGTTCCTCCGACCACGATAGCCAGCCCCGGAATATTAAAAAACGCTGAAAGCGGGCTGCTTAAGAGGATAGACCCTAAAATTAGACCGAAACCGCTGATAATGCCTATAAGTGTCGCTATGTCCAAGTTAGTGATACCTCTACTTTTACTTTAAAGAGCATAGTTAATAGAAATTTGTACGCTGCATGTAAAGTTCTTTCTAAATGTTATTACTCTATCGGCACTCTGAAAAAGATATTAAACATGCGGTGCTAAGGTTCAACTTAACCTGTTTTTCTGTTTCTCTTAACCTTGTGGCATTCAAGGCACTGATCTTTGGGAAGGTGGTCTTTCTTCCTTGGCGCTTGTCCACCAGGGCTATGGCATTCCATACAAACTGCTGGATTATCAATAATTTTGTGTAATGCATTTTCTGGAATTCGTGGTGCCTTAGAACCGGAAATTGAGTAAAGAAACCCGAGTACAAGCAGTACAAAAGCTATAAATATCAATGTGTTTTTCATGTTCCCCCTTTTTCCCTATTTCATGATTATCACAAAAAAAAGCGGGGCGAAAGAATCCGCCCCGCTTTAAAAACAACACACTGCTTCTACCTTGGCCGATCAGACAGTTGATTTACTGAGGTCCTTGCCTCCGGCATCAGCAAGATTGGCCTGAGCTGCGGCCAGCTTTGCAATAGGAATCCTGTAGGGCGAACAGCTCACATAATTAAGACCTACCTGGTGACAGAAAACTACGGAACGGGGCTCTCCTCCGTGCTCACCGCATATGCCCATCTTCATTTTCTTCTTTACAGAACGGCCCTTTTCAATCGCCATCTTCACCAAGCTACCCACGCCTTTTTGATCAATGGTAACAAACGGGTCGTCTTCCAGTACTCCCTTTTCCACATAGGTAGGGAGAAACGTGCCTGCATCGTCACGCGAAAGACCATAGGTGGTCTGAGTCAGGTCGTTTGTGCCGAATGAATAAAAATCTGCAAATGGTGCGATCTCGTCTGCGGTTATCGCTGCTCTCGGAAGCTCGATCATTGTACCTATTGTATAGTTGACCTTGGTTTTATACTTGGCAATAGTCTCCTTGGCCACACGCTCGACAACTTCACGCATCTGTTTGAGTTCATTAACATGTCCTACAAGTGGAATCATTATTTCAGGAATTACCTTGATCTTCTTTTTCGTAAGTTCACATGCAGCTTCCATAATAGCTCGAGCCTGCATTTCGTAAATCTCAGGGTATGTTACACCCAGCCGGCATCCACGATGACCAAGCATCGGGTTGAATTCATGAAGTGATGCATTCTTGGCTCGCAGTTTATCCACAGACACTTCCATACTCTTAGACAATGCTTTGATATCTTCATCTGTATGGGGTAAAAACTCATGCAGTGGCGGATCGAGCAGCCTTATGGTAACAGGCAGCCCTTTCATCTCTTTTAATATTCCGATGAAATCACCCTTCTGCATAGGCAGAAGTTTTTTAAGCGCCTTTTGCCTGCCTTCAATCGAATTGGAAAGTATCATCTCCCGTACGGCCTTGATTCGGCTCTCTTCAAAAAACATATGCTCTGTTCTGCACAGGCCAATGCCTTCTGCTCCGAATCCGAGGGCCACTTTGGCGTCATGTGGTGTGTCGGCATTCGCCCTGACTCCAAGCTTGCGGTACTGGTCCACCCATACCATTATCTGATCAAAATCTCCGGTAAGCTTGGGTTTGACAAGTTTAGCTTCACCCAGAATAACATCTCCGGTAGTACCGTTAAGTGTAATGTAGTCGCCCTCTTTTATTGTCAGGTCTCCAACTGTAAAAATTTTCTTTTCATCATTGATTATGATCGCACCACAACCAGCAACGCAGCACTTTCCCATACCGCGAGCCACAACAGCCGCATGAGAAGTCATACCGCCACGAGCAGTAAGAATACCGTTAGCAATATTCATTCCT
>CAYWZR010000032.1:0-14028 GCA_964462885.1 uncultured Nitrospirota bacterium | reverse complement strand
AAAACGTTAAGTTATTTTGGGACAAGCCCTAAGTTAAAGCCATTCGGGTTTCTTTCACACTTTTAATATCGTACCGGCTAAAGAATTTGAAACATCTGTCGATATTAATATGTAAGAGTAAAACCATACTTAACTTAAAATTTGTAAGGAGGAATGTTATGGCTATTTCACCTATTACAAGTACGTTCGTTCAACAAGTACCACCTACCCAAACTAAGTCAGAAGGTATAGTCGAAGGAAACAAACCTGATGGAGATGGCGATCAAGATGATGCAACTAGCGCTAACTCGGTTGCTCAAACTAATAATACTGCTCAAGTAACAGAGTCATTGGGCAACAACGTTAACTTAATCGTATAACCCTGAAATCTGGAGCCGATAAAACGGCTCCAGATTCTTTAGGAACATCATAAGTGTATCAATCCTTGCCAGGAATTTTGCTACATAAAACTTCCAGACATATTCCAGGCATTCATTCTTTCACTCTTTAATTCACGCCTTATCACTCTAAGTTACTTGGAAACATATAATATTTTGTTACGCTTTTTAACCTGATTTCCTCTGCCAAAACAAGATAAATATTCTCATTTTAGTTCTATTACAATAGTCTGTCCTAAGTGAGGAAAGAAGAGTTAGTCGTTTAGAAGAATAGGGTTCGAGAGGAATTCTTAGTTCTGTCCGGTCTCGCGTGTTAGATTAGGCAACTGAGTGTGTTTTTATGCTAATATATTACAGTCTGATACGCTATGACGTGGTCGGAAATAAAAGAAATGGGTTAAAGACAAAAGACTTTGAACTTTCAGCTTTAACCCAAACAAATAACTCTTAGCCTGTTGTTTAGAGGAGGTATGTTGATATGCCGATATATGAATATATATGCGATGATTGCAAAAAAGTTACTGAAGCAATGCAGAAAATAACTGAAGAACCCCTCACAACCTGCCCGCAGTGTTCTGGAAATTTGCGAAAGCTGGTTTCTAATACGTCTTTTGTTCTAAAAGGCGGTGGATGGTATAAGGACGGATATAGCTCTACACAGACAAGTAAATCGTCTACTGGGAAACCAGCAGTCAAGGCCAAAACGAAAACCGAAACCGAAAGCGAAACCAAACCAAGCAAAAAGAAGGCCGAGACGGTTGCCGCATAGGGTTTCGGTCCATGTTCCGTTTTCGCGCTTCAGGGAATTTGCAGATCGTGCCCGGGCAACCAGACGGGACCTTGAGTTTTACTTCAGTGCGGAGGTGCTGGACAGAACAACAGAATCAGATCTGCATGAAACCGCCAAACTACTTGATTATTCCCCTCGTATAATACTTCATTCTCCTTTTATGGATCTTTCTCCAGGGGCTGTTGATCCCAGAGTTCGTGAGGTGACCCTGGAAAGATATTGCCAGGTAATCAGCGCCGCAAAACTACTTAAGGCCGGTATGATCGTCTTTCACTCAGGCTACGAAAAGTGGAAATACTCCCTTAATATGCAAATCTGGCTTGATGCTTCGATAAAAACATGGGAAGTCATATTAAAGAAGACTGAGGAGCCGGGAATCCGTATTGCTTTAGAAAATATTTTTGAGGATAATCCCGAAAACCTTGTGCAGTTGATGAAAGCAATGAATCACCCGAGGATGGGACTCTGCTTTGACACTGGCCACTTTAATCTTTTCTCCACGCTCAGTATTGAAGAGTGGTTAGATAAAATACGCGACTATATCATGCACTTGCATATTCACGACAACGACCGCACCGGAGACCTTCACGCACCACCTGGCGATGGAACTTTTCCGTTTAAAAGTTTTTTTACCTGGCTTAGTCAAAATTTGCCGTCTCGAAATTTCCCTTCCATGACTCTCGAAGCCCATTCTGAAAAGGATGCGCTTACAGGCCTTAGGAGAATAAGAAACATGCTTCCTGAAACAGATGAGTAAAACCTTAAGCTTGCCAGATCTAAAGCAGGAATTTCTCGTAGACACACACTGTCACCTCCAGATGGAGCAGTTCGGCAAGGACCTCGAGGAAGTAATAAAGAGAGCCGAGTCTGCCAGAGTCAGATCTCTTATTCTTATAGGCACCGACAGCAAAGATAATCCCGAAGCCCTTGCCCTTGCCGAAGGAAATGAGTTCATCCATGTTGCGGTCGGCATACATCCGCATGATGCATCTTCTCTTGACGAGCGGCTTTTATCTGAACTTCGGCAGTGGCTTTCACATCCCAAAGTAGTTGCAGTGGGTGAAACAGGCCTTGACTACCACTACATGCACTCACCACGTGAAGTTCAGCGAAAGGCTTTTATGCAGCATATCGAGCTTGCAAAACAGATGAACCTGCCGCTTGTGGTACATACCCGTGAGGCAAGCGAAGAAACCATGGAGATACTGCGAATGCAAAGTCAGGACTCTGGCCCGGGAGAAAAACTTCGTGGAGTGATTCACTGTTTCTCAGGAGATACGGCCATGGCCAAGGAAGCGATCGAGATGGGACTTTACATATCCATCGCAGGGCCGGTTACGTATAAAAAATCAGATACGCTTCGCGAAGTGGTCAAGTCTATCCCAATAGAAAACCTTCTTCTTGAAACCGATGCGCCGTACCTTTCTCCTGTTCCGCTTAGGGGAAAGAGAAATGAGCCTGCATACATGCTGCACACGGCTCAGCTAGTAGCAGAGCTTAAAGGCCTGAGCCTTGACGACGTGGCCAGGATAACATCATTGAATGCCCATCTATTATTTGGCATCGGTGAGGCAGTCGAGCAAGGCCGCATAGCTTACCGCATAAGGAACTCCCTATACCTGAATATCACAAACCGCTGCACCAGCCGGTGCTCATTCTGCGCAAGAGACACAGATACCCTTGTAAAGGGGCATAACCTGAAACTGAAAAAAGAGCCGAGCGCAGACGATATAATCCAGGCCATTGGCGATACGGGCAGCTATGACGAGGTTGTATTTTGCGGATATGGCGAATCACTTTTGCGATTGGATACGGTAAAATCAGTCGCCTCATGGCTTAAGTCAAAAGATCTAAAAGCTCTGAAGATCAGAGTAAACACCAACGGCCACGCCAACCTGATTCACAACAGAAACATTCTACCGGAACTTAAAGGGTTAGTGGATGTATATTCGATTAGTTTAAACGCCCAGAACCGGGAGCTCTATAACAGCATCTGTCAACCCAGCATTGACAGAGCCTGGGATGGAACGGTAGATTTTATTCGTAAAGCCGTTCAGACAGGAGGTGCCGAGGTGATCGCCACAGTGGTTGATATACCCGGCGTTGATGTTAAAGAGTGCGAGGAAATTGCATATAGTCTTGGCGCAAAATTCAGAGCTCGGGCATTTAACGTGGTGGGATAAAGTGGAGAATGTTATGGATATTATGAAAATTATGAGTATGATGAAAAAACGAGTATTTTTTATACTAATGTTATGGCTTCTTATCGCGGCCTTTCCTTTGAAGGCATTTTCTTCCACTCAGGTTAGAGAGGAGTTTTTGCATAACGGGCTAAAGGTTCTTATTCTTGAAAACCACAAGGCTCCTACCGCGACTTTTCAGATCTGGTACCGGGTAGGATCAGCTTCTGACCCGCTTGGCAGAACCGGAATCAGTCATCTTCTTGAACATATGATGTTTAAGGGCACTAAAAAATACGGTCCGAAAACCTTCTCTCAAACAATTAAACGCGCCGGGGGCAGAGATAACGCCTTTACATCCAAGGATTACACAGGTTACTTCCAGTTACTTGCATCCGGCAGAATTGATCTTTCGATCGAGTTGGAAGCCGATCGCATGACAAATCTACTTCTTCAGGAAAACGAGGTTCTCTCGGAGCGGGACGTTGTAAAGGAAGAAAGAAGGCTTCGTTACGAAGACGATCCGCAAAGCTCTGTTTATGAAGAGGTTCTTGCCGCCGCTTTTAAAAGTCATCCGTACAGACGACCGGTAATCGGCTGGATGGCTGATTTAAACAGCATTACCCAGCAGGATCTTCTGGAACATTACCGCAAGTATTATGCTCCAAACAACTCGGTTATAATCGTGGTGGGTGATGTAAATCCAGATACTGTCATGGAAAAGATAACAAAGGCTTTTGACGTTATACCAACCGGTCCGGAGATAAGAAGTTTTGGTATGTCTGAAGCGCCACAAACAGGAGAGAGGCGGGTTTATGTGAAAAAAGAAGCAGAGCTGCCCTATATTCTGTCTGTTTTTAAAGTGCCGACAATCCCGCATGCCGACAGCTATGCCCTGGATGTTCTCTCTACTATACTTTCCGAAGGCAAAAGCTCACGGCTTTATAACTCCCTGGTATATGACAAAAAAATTGCCCTATCTGCCTGGGCGGCTTACGACGGAATTTCAAAGGGTCCTGGCATTTTCTATCTGGGTGGCACAGCATCTCCGGGAAAAACAGCAGAGATATTGGAAAACGGCCTGCTTGAAGAGATTGAAAAGCTAAAGAAAGAGCCGCCGACTGAGCGCGAGGTGCTAAAGGCTAAAAACCAGGCGGAAGCCTCCTTTATTATGGAGCAGGATTCTATATACATGCAGGCCAAAACCCTTGGGACATTCGAGTTGACCGTGGGCTGGCGTCTTATTGACCAATACCTCGAAGGCATACGTTCAGTTACACCGGAAGATGTAAGAAGGGTGGCAGCGAAATATCTGGTAACCGACCAGAAAACCACAGGGATTCTTATACCTCTTAAAAAAAGTGAGGGAGGAGCATGAAAGAGAAACAATACATGCAGCTTTTTACGGTACTCTTAATACTGTTTTTAGAAATCGCCGTTAATGTGATGCCTGCTACCTCGGCTCCTCTTGCCGAGCGCGAGGTTTTACCTTTACCTAGCGGACTTGTTCTGCTTCATTCTGAAAAGACCACCTTGCCAATTATAAAAATAACACTAGCTTTGAATGCCGGGCAGATTGTTGAGCCGGCTGACAAGGCAGGTCTTTCACACCTTACAGCCGGACTGCTGAAGGAGGGAACAAAAAACCGTACATCCAAAGAGATAAGCGAAGAAATAGAATTTGTGGGAGGCTCGCTCGGAACATCCGGCGGAGGAGGATTCTCAACAATAACACTTTCTATCTTAAAAAAAGACCTGGAACTAGGTTTTGAACTTCTTTCGGATATACTGCTTAATCCTACTTTTCCTGAAGAGGAGTTTGTACGGAAAAAGAATCTTATTAAGGGTTACATTCAAAGACAGAAGGAAGATCCCGGTGATATCGCATCAAAGGCCTTTGATAAAGAGCTGTTTGGATCTCACCCTTTTGCCTGGCCTTCAGAGGGAACCGAAGAAACCCTTGACAACATCACCCGCAAAGACGTGGTTGAGTTTTACCACCGATTCTATGTTCCAGGCAATGCTTGGATGGCGGTGGTCGGAGATGTCGGAAAAGGCGAGATCAAGGCATTAATAAGTAAATATTTGAAAGACTGGACAGGTTCTGAAGTACATATGCCGACGGTGACGCCCCCGAGTGAACCTGTAAAGCCGAAGTTGATTGTAATAGAGAAGCAGATCACCCAGGCCAATATTATCCTTGGGCACCTTGGTATCAAAAGAAAAGCCCCCGATTACTATGCGACCCTGGTTATGAACTATATTCTGGGCGGCGGTGGGTTTGCTTCAAGACTTATGGATAACATCCGCGACAACAAGGGCCTGGCCTACAGCGTCTATAGTAGTTTTATTCCCAGTAAAAACATCGGGAGTTTTCAGGTTAATCTTCAGACGAAAAACGAGTCGGCCGCAACAGCAATCAACGAAATAATTAAGGAGATGGAAAGAATCAGAACAGAACCGGTCTCCGACCAGGAACTAGCCGACGCCAAGGCCTATATAACCGGCAGTTTTCCACTCCGTATGGACTCTAACTCTAAGATTGCAGGCCTTCTGGTATCAGTGGAATACTACGACCTTGGTATGAATTATGTTCAGGATTATCTGAAAGCCGTGGAATCCGTAACCAAAGAGGATGTGCTTAAGTCTGCCAAGGATCACCTGCATCCTGACAAATACATCCTGGTGGTTGTAACGAACGAGGAGAAGGCAAAGATTAAGCAAACTATTCCAATTACGGAATAAATAGGAACTAAGTTTTAGTGACTTCTTGTTTGCTTCGACACATCTCAAAGTTAATGCGGTTTGGAGTGACAATTCTTGTGGTGGCTATTTTTGTCACCAGTTGCAACTCCGAGCCTGTACAGCCCTCTGTAACACGTGCAAATACCACTGTTGTTGACTCCGTTTCTGGCAGCAAATCGCTTTTGGAAGCACGAGATAAGGCCGTCCTTACCGGACTGCGCTGGATGGATAAATTCCTTGAAGATGAAAAAAACTTTCGCAATATCGGCCTGAATTCTGTTTATATCTTCCTGGAACTATCTGTCACTTCTGCTAATCCAGAAATTCGAAAAGAGGCAAAACACGCAGCTAAGAAATTCGCTTTGCGTATGCAAAAGCATTATCTGAAGTTGAATGGGAAGATATCTGACTCTAAAAAAAAGGTTGAACTACTAGACCTTCTTTCCGAAGCAAGGCTGCTCGGGCTTGATCCACGACCGCTGGAGGCTATAACCGAAACAATTTTTGATAAAAATTTCTCTATCTCCACTTCTGAAAATTTTAAAGATGATTCGTTAGGTGAACTCAAAAAATTACTCGAAAAGTCATCTGAAGCTAAGATCTTCTATATTTTATTGGATGCTTATAGTGTAGAAAAAGCTAATGTCGCTTACCCGGGTCGGTTCCCCGCCAAATTTAAACTGCTGGATATTCTTAAATATCTCAAGAACAGGCATCTTGTTTCTTATAGTGAAGATAAGAGTAAATACAAAGAACTTTTCTACGACCACGCGTTTCTTGTCACACATATTGCCTATATTTTCAGCAACTACGGCAGGTTGAAGTTAAGGGAGCAGGATGCGCCATGGCTCTATACATATTTGCGTTCTAACTTTGATGCTGTAATGGCGGAAGAGGACCTGGAACTGGTGGGAGAGTTTATAGATGTATTTCGCAGCCTGGGACTTTCTGAAGAAAACGATGCCATGGTGCGTTCAGGCACTTTAATGCTGCTCCGTTCTCAGAACCCTGATGGAAGTTGGTGCAAACGGCAAGAGGATGAATCTCCATACGATGCCATCCACTGCGCCTGGTGTGCCGTGATGGGCCTCAGGGAACGAACATTTCTGAAAGATACTCCGTATCACAGGCGGATTCGGGAAATTCTGAGGCAGATAAATCGCGAGTCTATGTAAGGAGCTATAAATAGTGATTATGACAAACTTTTGTAGGCGGCTTTCCTGTGACCTATTTTATTTTATCGCTATCAAGTTTTTCTAAATTCTCCTAGATTGTTAATTTAGAATTAAAAATAAAAACTGCCGCCTCCTTTCTTTATATTTCTTATTTTGTGACAAGCCACTGCTATACACAAACTTTTTTCTGCTATTTTCTGCTATTAGAGCATCTCCCGCATAAACTCATAGTTCACCCGGGTGAATGAATCAACATTAAGACATTAGAGATTAGAGGTAATACATAAAGTAACAACATAAAGTAAGGCATAAACGACATCACAAAAGTATGATATACTTTTAAGAACCTGACACTGAAAAGGCACCTGCTTATAACTTGCCTTAACTTGACCGGCAAGTCACTGGTGTTTTTTGTCATATGCTATTGCCCCCGGCTCACTGAGCTAGTCGTTATCGTAATTTTAACTTGAACGAAATATTAAACCAGCAGAAGGATGAGTCGTTTATGAGGCTGGCGCTTGAGGAGGCCGGCTTTGCATTTAAGGAAAACGAAGTGCCGGTAGGAGCTGTCCTTGTCAGTTTGGAAGGTGAAATCCTTGCCCGCGTCCATAATCGGCGTGAATCTGATGGAGATCCCACCGCTCATGCCGAAATACTAGCTCTTAGGTCAGGAGCAATACGCAGAGGGGAGTGGCGGCTAGAAGATGCCACGCTGTATGTTACAAAGGAACCATGTGTAATGTGCGCAGGTGCCATGATAAATTCACGCTTAAAACGGGTGGTGTTTGGTTGTAAAGATACAAAAGGAGGGGCGGTGGATAGCCTTTACCGTATTTTATCCGACCCGCGCATGAATCACAGGGTAGAAGTAACAGCAGGAATTCTTGAGGACGAAGGCAGGAAGATTCTGCAAGAATTTTTTCTTGCCAGAAGATCCCTGAAAACTACTGCATTCTAAATTCGGAGAGGTGGCTGAGTGGTCGAAAGCGGCGGTCTCGAAAACCGTTGTGGGGGCAACTCCACCGTGGGTTCGAATCCCACCTTCTCCGCCATTTTTACATCTTAATATTTTCACATATCCACATTTACACAGACCCTGAATATATCCCAAGCCTTTGTAGTATGCGCGTAGTATGCTTCATAGAAGCGCCCACCGGCAGGCGCTTCAAGTCGCCAAAGGTATCAATATCAAAGTAACTTTTTAACCGAACAGTTTTGAGCCCTATGGCACACGCTCTCTTTTCTGTCACTTCCAGTGTGGTTGAAGAAGACCATGGAATATCCGTAAAAACAGCACGGTTGGCTTTTCCTTTAATTCCCACCAGATAATACCCGCCGTCCTCTGCCGGACCAAACACCATGTCTGCTGGCTTTTCCACAGAATCAAGCGCTATCAAGGCATGGTTCAGCTCTACAGGATCGAGATGAGGAGTGTCTGAACCTATTAAAAAAACCTTTGGCGCTCCCATAGAAACAGCCCGACTCAGACAGCGGTACATCCTTTCCCCGATATCACCACTTCCTTGAGGAAAAAGATCTACCCCGAAGTGAGTAAAATACGAGGAGGCCTCATCAGGAGCATGACAGATCACCACATCCACGTTCTGTCGATCGGAAAATCCGGTCAATAAAAACTTAGCCATAATGTCTTGAATAAACGCTTCCTGAAGCGCAGCGCATTGCCTGGAAGTCAGGTGTGGCATAAGTCGGCTTTTCACCCTGCCTGGCATCGGCGCTTTGGTAAAAACAATAAGAACCGGTCTGGAGTATTTTCTATTTCTATTTCTATTTTTATTTTTATTTTTATAAATATGTTTATATTTATATTTATCGTTCATCGCGGTAGTACCTGGCAAGCCATGTGGGGTCGGCACCCAGCACTGCATAGCTAAATGCCAGTATGCCGTCACGGATAACTGTGAGAAACGCGCCCTGGCTCTCAAACCGTCTTGCAGAAGGATATATGGGAAGCTCGGAAAAATATATTTTTCCGAGCGACTTAAGCCTGCGGCAAAGATCAATATCTTCCATTAAGGGGATGTCGGCGTAGCCCCCTATAGCCTCAAAAGTTTCTTTTCGCATGAAAATTCCCTGATCGCCGTAAGCTATTCCGCTAAGCCGGGATCGATAGTTAGCAGACCGGGAAATCCATCGGTATTTGAAACAGCAAGAATCTATCTGTATGTCAAAGGCACCAGCAACCACATCCTGATTCAAAAGCAGATTTCGAACCTCGTCTAAGGCGCCTGGAGACAGGCGGCAATCAGCATGCAGAAAAAGCAGCGCATCACCGGCTGCTGCTTTGACCCCGAGATTCATCTGCCTCGCCCGCCCCTGAGGTCCATTTATAATTTTTAGATTTTTTATTTTTTTATTTTTTTTTTAGTATAGGCTGAGACCGTCTTCACAGTCATGTCGGAACTGCCACCGTCGACCACAATTAATTCATCCTTATCCGACAGAGACAAGGCTGACAAAGCTAAAAGAGTATCTTTTAGGATTGTCTCTTCGTTTAAGACAGGCATAACTATAGAGATTTTCAAAGCTTTTTAAGGCGCCTCAAAAGCATCTTGAATCAATTCGGCTCTCAGGTCTCCGGCAACACCCGAAAGGCTTATACTTAAAACATCAAATCTGCACGCAGGTAGTTCGCGAAAACGTTTAAGATATAAAAGAGCTACGTTGGCTATTTTCCTCTGCTTTCGCCGGTCCACCGCCTCGAAAGGACAGCCAAACCTTCCGCTCTCACGTGTCTTTACCTCCACAAAGACTAAGGTGTCTCCATCACGTGCTATAATATCTATCTCCCCAAGCGGGGTGGTGTAATTTTGCTCAATGATTTTATAGCCTCTCTTTATAAGAAACAACTTTCCGAACTCCTCCCCATGGCTGCCAAGACTCATCATTACTATACCTTACCAGGTTGCCCCTTAAATTCAAGTTTAATTATAAGCAAACTATTATAAACACGAAGGGGAATCAAGATCACAAAAAACTTTATATCTACTTGTTTTATAATGCTTTCTTAGTTTTCTTAATTTTCTTAGTGCTTATGATATTCAGATACAAAATTACATTTGCCCAAACTATCACTAAAATGGTAGGTTTTATATTGTCTCGGATAAGAGCTGAGTGGTATTATTGTAAGTATTAAGAAGGGATGGAGGTTTAATGGATCTAACCCTAGATGACCGGCGCTTGCCACGGATTTTAGTTGTAGACGATGACGATGCTGTACGGGAAATGCTTATCACTCTCCTCCATGAACTAGGTATGCCTGTTGTAACAGCCGTGTCAGACGGCATTGAAGCTGTTGATTTTATTACAGATCACGGGGATAGTGTGGATATTGTCTTATTGGATATGGTGATGAAACAACTGCATGGAAATGTTGCGCTCCCTATAATCAAATCGAAAAGGCCTGAACTTAAGGTCATTATAATCAGCGGCTTTTTTATGAATTACAACACACATTTTCTGGCAAACCTGGGCGCTGACGGATTTGTGGAAAAACCTTTTACCATCACTGACCTGGAACAGGCCATAAACAGAGTTTACCCTGCACCAATCGAAAATTCTATTGCCAAACCTTAGTACTGCTTTATACTTTGTGTACTGTTAAATAATTGTGAAAAAATTCACCCTACCCGCTATAATCGTTGCCGCCGTCCTGTTTTTTGATCTGGCCACAAAACACTGGATACGAACTCACATGGCGCTGTACGAAAAGATTCATATCACATCGTTTCTGGACATCGTTCACTTCCGCAACAAGGGTGCAGCTTTTGGCCTGTTCGCATCAATGGGCAACCTGTTTTTCATAACTATCTCCATAGTTGCCGCAGCCGCTATAGTTGCCTATATTGTCAAAGTTCAAAAAGATCGCTTGATCATGGCGAGTGTTTTGGGAGGCGCGTTGGGAAATATGATCGACAGGATTTCCCGGGGTTATGTCACCGACTTTGTCTACGTTCACGCAGGTCAGTGGTACTGGCCTGCCTTTAACGTAGCCGACTCTGCCTTAACAGTCGGTATATGTCTCCTTGTCGTATCCAGCTTGCGTCACCACCCTGGTGATGAAGCACACACTAAAAACCAAAAAAACAAAGGTTGAATGCTCCACGGTAACCTCTCTGGCTTAAAATCGGCCTACCTGAAAGAACTGGAACGTCTTTACCGCAGAAAGATTCCGGTTCGATCAATAATCTCTCCTGAAGCAGCCAGAGCAATAACACAGCTCTCAATCAGGCTTAACAGACAGATAGGCCTTCTGATCACCAGAAGCGGACGTATCAGCCATGTGATTATTGGCGATGCAACAGGCCTCTTCCTGCCCGACCTCAAAGAGTATGCCCTGGGTCAAAAACTTCTTAGGGGACTTCGCCTTATTCACACACATCTTAAAGGCGAACCACTTAGTCAGGACGACTTAACCGACCTGGCGCTTCTGCGGCTGGATCTTATCGCAGCCATAGGAGTTTTGGACAAGCAGGGACTGCCTGGAAAAATTCATATCGGTGTACTGAAACCAGGACAAGGGCAAGATGACGTATATGATATTCTTCCTGTCGAGGATTTCCACAGTGTCTCACTAGACTTCAAATCGTTCATCGAAGCGCGCGAAGAAGAGATGCAGCGTAAAACGCGTATATCCGAAAAACCCGGAGAAAAAAATGATGAACGTGCAATGCTGATTTCGGTCAGCACAGGCCCCAGATGGCATCAGGAGGAATCCATTAACGAGCTGGAGGAACTGGTAAATTCGAGCAATATTGCCGTCCTTGACCGAATCATCCAAAGACCTGCTCGGATAGATCCAAGGCATCTTTTGGGGACAGGCAAATTAAGAGACATTATTATACGTGCCATGCAAATTGGGGCTACTGTTATCGTATTTGACCAGGACCTTACTCCTGCCCAGGGGAAGCGAATTGCAGAGGCTACAGAGCTTAAGGTTATAGACAGAAGCCAGCTAATTCTGGATATTTTTGCAAGAAGGGCTCATAGCAGCGAGGGAAAGGTTCAAGTGGAGCTTGCGCAGCTTAAATACAGGCTGCCGAGGCTTGCCGGAAAAGGCACGGCAATGTCCCGGCTTATGGGAGGAATAGGGGGTAGAGGACCTGGAGAAATGAAGCTGGAGGTGGATAGGCGGCGTGTCCGCGATCGGCTGAGCCTTCTTGAAAAACAACTGAAAGCCATCTCAAAGGCCAGAAAACAGAGAAAGGCAAAGCGGGCTCGCACCGGCATACCTATTGTTTCAATCGTAGGATATACAAACGCCGGGAAATCCACACTTCTTAACGCGCTCACAAAAAGCAGCACCTATGTTGAGTCAAAAATGTTCGCCACTCTGGATACTGCAAGCAGAAGGCTGCGCTTTCCAAAGGAGCGGGATGTAATTATCACAGACACCGTAGGCTTTATACGCGACCTGCCCAGGGATCTTTTTAACGCATTTAAGGCCACCCTTGAAGAAATGCAAGACGCTGACCTCCTGCTGCATCTGGTTGATATAGGCAACCCAAGATTCGAGTCTCATATAGCCTCGGTCGAAAATATTCTGTCCGAGTTGGGATTAGCGGACAAACCTTCAATGCTTATCTTTAATAAAATCGATCTGGTATCTCCTGATACTGAAGAAAGTCTCTGCGCGCGTTTTGGTGCGCTTGGTATATCAACAATGAAAGGCAAAACCCTTTTACCCCTGCTATCTGAAATCGAGATAAAGCTGTGGTCCTGACTCTGCTATAGACAATGAGCCGCAGGCTTAAAAATAAAATACAAGCTGTTCTCAAGCGCGAGTCCGGTACGGTTTTCAAGGATCCCGGCGGTCGAATAAACATCGCTCTTGCGTATCCGAATCTCTATCGAGTCGGCATGTCCAACCTGGGATTTCAAGGTATTTACGGCCTTCTGAACTCACAGTCCAATGTGGTCTGTGAACGCGTTTTCATGCCTGACAACAGCGATTTGGAAGAACACCTCCGCTCGAATTCTCCGATTATGAGCATGGAGTCGCAGCGACCACTTACCGATTTTCATGTAGTGGCCTTCTCGGTTTCATATGAAAACGACTATCCAAATATTCTTCGTATCCTTGACCTGGCCGGTATTCCAAAACGGGCTGCCGACCGGACAGAACGCCATCCGCTATTGATTCTTGGAGGAATATGTACCGCCTACAATCCAGAGCCAGTGGCGGATTTCTTTGACGTGATCTTTATAGGCGAGGCCGAAAACAGCCTCCCGATCTTTCTAACATCTCTTGGTTCAATCGGCTTGCAAAGACGCTCACTGCTTTCTGAACTATCCGGCATAGAAGGCATATATGTGCCCTCACTCTACCAGGAGATTTACGATAACAATAACAATAGCAATCACGACTCATTCCTTTCTAAACTCCCGCTTGAAAATGCTCCCGCACTGGTAAAAAAAGGTCTGCCAGCAGACCTTGACGAAACCAGGCTTATAAGCAAAATAAACACAACAGATGCTGAGTTTTCGCGAATGTGCCTTATCGAAGGCATGCGGGGCTGCCCGTGGTCGTGCAGATTCTGTGTTGCCTCACATGCTTACCGACCAGTCAGGTTTCGTAGCCGGGAAGTTTTAAATGAGATGATCCAGGAGGCATCCAAGTTATTTCCAAAGATCGGGCTTGTTGGACCTTCCATGTCGGACTACCAGGGCATAGATGATCTAATACGCTCTGGCACGGTGAATTTTTCGATATCCTCCCTTCGTGCCTGGGGCAGAAGCAAAGG
>CAYWZR010000031.1:0-14153 GCA_964462885.1 uncultured Nitrospirota bacterium | reverse complement strand
GCCTCAAGTAATTTACGCAAAATTGCTGGTACACTACGATACCGTTGCGCAAGCAGATTAGCATAATGTTTACGATAACCGCCAAAAAGTTCATCAGCGCCCATACCAGATAATAGTACTTTCACGCCTTGTTGCCGTGCAGACTCACAAATCAACAATGTGTTTATCGCTGCAGAATCACCAATGGGTTCGTCTAGATAGTTGACAATTTTTGGCAATAGCAAAGCCAGGTCAGGCTCTACTTCGATGGTATTTAGCTTTACACCAAGATGCTTGGCAACCATGGCTGCATAAAATGCATCATCTGCCATTGACTCAGCTTTTTTTGCCTGCTTACTGAACTTGATAGTGTAGCAGTCCAACGATTCCAACTCTGACCGCGCCATGGCAACAAGCAGACTTGAATCGAGTCCGCCACTTAAAAACGCGTTGATTGGCACATCAGCCACCAAATGCGCTTTAACGGAATCAAGCAATGTATTATTTAGAGCAGAGATTGTCTCTGTCTCATTTTTTATGAGCGGTGAGTCTGTAAGTAGTAAACTCTCTGGCTGCCAGTACTGCTGCTTATCATATCGTCCATCAAGCTCGACTTGTATAAAATAGCCAGGAGGCAGCTTTGTAACTTCATTCCAAATGCAGGTGTTTTCTGGCAACCAAACGTATAACAACGATGCGGCTATTGCTGTTTCATTTACAGTAAGTTCATTACGATAAACTGCCTCAAGTGCCTTTAGCTCAGAAGCAAAAGCCAAACCACCAGTGCGTAACGGGTAATAGAATAATGGTTTGATGCCAAAAGGGTCGCGCACAATCCAAGTTTTTTGGCTATGCTCATCGTAAATCGCAAATGCAAACATACCCCGTAGTTTTTCAAGGCAACCAATTCCCCAGTAACGCCATGCTTCTAGAACTACTTCTGTATCCGAATTAGTTGTAAATTTACACTTACTTTTCAGTTCATCTCGAATCTGTCTGAAATTGTATATTTCACCATTAAAGACAATAACAAAACCATTTTTTACGAATGGCTGGTTTCCACGCTCGGAAAGATCTAGAATGGATAAGCGCACATGAGCCAGTCCGACATTACCCTTAGACCACACTCCGTTCGAGTCGGGTCCTCTGTGCGCAACAGACCTATTCATAACTTCTAGATCAGTAACTTTGCACTTTGATGATATATATCCGCTAATACCACACACAATAAAAATAACCTATCATGTTATCCAATACACCTAGAAAAAATAGCAATTAGTCTTTGCTCAAAAATATCTAACGAATAGTTTTCTTTATACGAAGTTCTGGCATTAGCTTTCATTTGCGCTAGCAAATTTGGACTATTAAATAACAAATCAATCCCTTTTGAGATACTTTCTGGGGATGCTTTCTCAATGAGAAGTCCATTCCATCCGTCTTTGATAATATCCGGTATAGCACCTTCATAGGTAGAAATTACTGGCAGGCCGTGACAGAAAGCTTCGAGTATAGCAAGAGGAAAGCATTCGTTTCGGTAATAAGTTGGTAGTATGAAGATATCAGATTGTTCTAGCAGTTTTGATTTTTCTTCATTGTATGCTCCTTCTATCAAGGTAATGTTGTGCTTATCTGCCAGCTTAGAAAGTACGCTCTTAAATTCTATTTCAAACTCTTTTTTATCAAATTTACCTATAAAAAAGAAACTAATACTGTCTTTTTGTGCATGAACAAGAGGGATGCTTTTTAGAAACTCTAACGCACCCTTTTCCCTAATAAAATTAGATAGATAAATAACTCGGAGTGGAGAATTTATTTCTGTTGTAACTGCATTACTTTTTGAACTGGTATCTGGCACACCATTTGGCAATATAGAGATTTTACTATCTTCAACAATTAAAGAAATATCTTGTATCACACTTGAGGCTAAATGTATAACACTACAGCCTTTAAAAACATATTTATAATAGAGGCGTTTTAATCTGTTTTTATTAACTTGTTGTGCGATTCCCTTTCCGTGAAGATGAATCACTCGATGGCAATTAAACAACTTAGTCAATAGTAACAGTATTGAATCTTTCCAGAATGCTGGACCATGTGGAGCAAGGGTAATGTAAATCAGGTCTGGCCTAAAAAACAACATTAAATAAATATTTTTATAGAAAATATATAATGTCTTAAATATTTTTAATAATTTCACATGTCCAATATCTGAAATATCCTTAGTTGGTGATATATTCAAAAACTTAGTTTCGTAAGTGCTATTGATATATTTACCTTTTTTTATGTACTGATTTACTATCGATGCGCCATGTACAGGCGGTGGAAGTTGAACTAAAAAGAGTATTTTTTTCTTCATATGCAAAAGACACCATTTTAAAAAATACCAGCATTCATGCAGTGCAGAACGCTGCTGTTACCTATGATTTAACTGCAATCTATAAACTGGAAAGATTCTTGTTCTCTACTTACCTAGCTGCTTTACCTTCTTGTTACTTCTATTTGCTGTGACATATTCAATCGCATCTGTAAAGCCTTGCTCCATGGAATTTAAACTAAGTTCTTTTTCAAAATATGCCCTACAATTCCTTCGCATTTTTAGATAAGATTCTTTGTCCTTAGATAACTCACAAGCCCTTAGAGTCAATCCTTTTACATCGGACGCTAACACTGAATTATAACCATCAATAGCAAATGCTATTTCTGGTGGATGCTTCTCATTAATAAGCGTCATTACAGGTGTCCCATAGCAAAATGCATGATTTACACTTAATCCAAGCCATGCAGGTATCAATACAAAGTCTGCGGAAAATATCATTTTTCCCACTTGTAATTCTTCATATATAGCTCCATAGAAAGAAAAATGCTTATCCATTGAAGTGTTTTTTATTTGTTCAATCAGTTCCTCTTTAAGCTCACCCTCACCAATAACATGAATATGAAATGCGTTTCCACACTGACTTTTTATCTGCTCCGCCACATTCACCAATAAAAAAGGTTTTTTATTTTCATAAATTCGTGAAATAAAAATTAAGTTAAGCCCATGTTTGTACCCAAGATCAGCGGCAACCTTTTCTCGACCTTCCTTTGAAAGTGCTTTATATAAGCTAGCATTATATCTGGATTCTATTGAGTTTTTAGCGACAAACATCTTTTTATTTCCATCAATTATACTTAATTCATCTCTGATTTTGTCCGTATAAAAGATAACCGCATCGGCTCTTTTAATAAAGAACTGCCGAATCCGGTCAGCCATGTTACTTCTAGGATGAAATCCTTTATTAGTATCGTATCCATGCCCCCACAAAACAAACTTAATATTCATTATTCTAGATAAAGCATAATTGACATATAAATTTAAAAACGAAATTGAAAATTCTTGAATTAATACGACAGGCTTAAACTTTACTACTGCCAAAGAGCATAAGAGATATTTAAAACCTAAAACGGAAACTAGTTTTCTCTTAATACTAAAAGAAGATTCGACTTGAGGAATATCACCATCGATAAACGCATGGGTCAAGATGAAATCATACTTTTGATTTAATTTATTAAATATTTCCAATCTATAATGTGGAAATATCCTCTGTACTAATGCAACTTTATTTTTATTGTTTTTCATAATTAACGTCTGTAAAAACCAGAAGCAATGAACTTCACATAGGGCCATACCCAATATATAGGTCCAGCCCAGCTTCCATGTCGCATCGTGAATACAAACCATTCTTTTGGGGGCAGTCCTTTTACCTGCTTGAGCCTACGAAATCTTTGCCAAAAAGAAAGTTTGGTGTCCATCCACTTCTTAGCCTGAATGTTGGCGGAGCATGTTCCTGCGTAGCCCGGTATGATCAAAATAGCAAAGCCGGCTTTTCTCGCCCGAAGTCCATAATCCATATCACCCATGGTGTGCGTGAAGGCAGGATCGAGGTTGCCTACAACTCTTGCGACTATCTGCGGTATCAAAACGCAATTACCGTTCATAGTGTCACACTGAATCTCCTGTTTTCCCGGACTGATTAAAGAGAATTTCAGGGGTCTCCATAGGCTGGTCCGCCGAACACCACCGTAGGTGGTTGGTCCGCCGAGCTCACTTTGCGTTGAACCTACCACGATCGCATCCTTATCATGTGTGCGAAGCTGTTGATCGGCCATAGCCAAAAGGCGCGCAACCGCATTCGGATACAGCACAGTATCGTCGTTAAGCCAAAGGTAATAGTCGGCATTGATTTCCATTGCTCTTCTGAATGCAACACGCATTCCACCGTTCCAAAATAGGCTGCCATCACCCTTGATGACATGCACTTTTGGATAAGACTCACGCACAGCGTGTTCTGTCCCATCTGTACTGCCATCATCCACAAGAAATACTTCGAGAGAACATCCCTCAGGCAAGGTGCTATTAAATAAAGCATCAAGGCAGGCAAGGGTTTTGGCCTTGCGGTTGTGGCAGGTAAGCAGGGCTGCAATATGTCTCATTTGTCTCACCTGTTCATCCTCACTCGTCCAGTTAAACCTGAAACCCTGTAATTCTCTGGCGACTTGTAAAGGTGTGCTCACCATCTGTTTCTATCATTTTAAAAAAATAAAACATTAGCAATAGTATAAAAATATGAGACTCATTCATTAATAAAGCAGAATAGAACATGCACGCAGTGAAAAATAAAGCCATAAAACTTTTTACAACCAGTTTGTCAAAAAAATTAATCACAAACAAAACATAAACCAGTAAAGTCAATCCAAGACCAATAAACCCCGATTCTGCAAGCAAATGAGATGCTTCGCTTATAATTACATGAGGGTCAATCATATTCATAGAGTCATAGCCTTGCATCAGATATATATCTGAATATGCACCTGGGCCTTGTCCAAACCAACCACCAAGGTAGGAGCCTAGAACCAAATAAGAGCTTCTTCCATGGTTTTTTGCTGAGGGATCAAAGTCGTCAGGAAGTTCAAAGATCCCTGTGGCCCTGCCAATAATATTATCACCAAATGAACTTTCAGAATAAAAAGACATATTAAGCAGAAAATGAGCAAATAGCATTACTGCGCCAACAATAAATATGAATTTAATATTTATTTTCTTGGCTATTATGATACTCAACATAAGCATGGGCATGAGAACAAAAAAACCAGCATTTTCAGATGCAATATTCATCATGATTGTCGCACTTATAAGCCCCAAGGTAAATATCATTTTTTTAGAGAAGGCAATGCTTGCAGTAATAAATAAGAGTGATATATATCCTATCGCATGACTTCCGCCATCACCAAAAGTTCCTGCCACATCATCAAAATGTACTCCAGTAATATATTGAATACCTACAACCAGCATCTGAACAAAAAAGGCTAACCCTATAAATCTATAGATTATTTGAGCAAGTTTTGTGTTACGTCCAGAAAAATCTATTCTACTCATTGTTGCGATAAGCGGAAAATATAGAAGATGCTTAAAAGTATCCCATATGCTTAAAACGCCTGCAAACAAATGCTCACTTACTATACTTATCACTAAAAAATATCCAATAACACCTGCAAGCAAAAAAGACTGTACTCGAGAAATTCTTTTTTTACCTGATGCGATATAATGAAACAGCAAAAGCATTGCTACAATATCGTATACTAGCCATAGTGCATGATAATTGCCACTAAATACCAAGACAGTAAACGATGGCAAGATCAACAAGCCAGAATAAGCGTTTCCAGCATGAAATAGGCTAGCTCGAGGGTTAAGAGCCATTGTTGACTCACTATTCATATGATTCGTCGTATATATAACGTCATAATAGATACAAAGGCCAAACATAAAATAACTATATGCAAACACTACCACGCTGACAAGAAGTCTTTGGCGCAAGAAAGTGTGTGGTTAAGGATAAGAACTTAGCCACAAGAGCATTGTGTTCTATGGTACAAAAAAGACTCTAGTACATCATTTACTTTGCCTTGATAGCTGATTTTAGCTCAAATAAAAACTCATAAATCAAGAACAGATAGTGGAATCACAAAAAAATAAACAACTGATTAATGTTGGTTGGCCAGGCATCTGGATCCAAAGAAAAAGTACTTAAAACCCTAATATAAGCAAAACCCACTATCCAGCGTATTGAACAATTTCCAGGTAGTCAGACCGACTATATCAGTTCATGATTTTCACAAGATATACGAATTCCTACGCCAGCCTTAAATTTTAATATGTTATATCTATGCAAATGCCCTGAGATCATTGCTTTTGGCAATACAAGATCTGCTCTTTTGAGTCTAGTTGATTTTGTATGACTTTCAACACAGTATCCCAGGTGTCTTCCACGGAGATGTCTTTTATACATGGCATTGCCTCACCCTCTTTTGACTTAAAAACACATTCCCAGTTACAGCCAAAGCATTCCATTTCTTGAAACACCGGGATAGGGTTAGCTTTATTGCCTCGCAATCGCCTCGGATATGGAACAAAACGACCATAATGTCCTCCTCCTAGAATGCAAACCGATGGCGTTGACACAGCAGTAGCTATATGGATGGCGCTGGTTTCATTGGCGACTACAAGCCGAGCTTGTTGAATAATACCCACTAACTCTATAAGGGAAGTTTTTCCTGTGTAATTATACATGGGAGTGATATCTTGCTTTTTTGTGATCTCTGCCGCAGCATTCTCATCGCCCGAACCACCGCAGATTACGCAAGCCCAACCTGTTTTCTGATAAATACGCTGTGCAATTTCTCTAAAACTGTTCGCTGGCCACATTCTTCCTGCCCATCCCGCACCTGGAAACAAAACAAAATAAGGCCGTACAGGAATTTGTTCACTGGGAAACGACCCTTTGAGTATAGGACACTCTGCGATAAATTTCTTCTCAGCAAGTCCACTAACCAGTTCGGCGTTTCTGTCTAGCTCGTGGACTATATCCTTGCTTAGTGAAATCTGTTTGGAATACCACCGGTCACTTTTACACTCTTGCCGCTGGGAGATATTACTACGATCACCTGTTAGGCCTACTTTGCAGGGTGCATTGCTGAATCTAACAATCGCATCATGGAGATAGAACCTACGCGAGCTGGAGGCTTGAATAACGATATCAAATTTAGATCTACGCAATTGGCGCAATACTCCGTATCGGTATAATATTTTTCTATAAAATTTATTTCTGCTTATAGGCCAAACATTATCAAAAAAAGGAATTGCATTGGCTAATTGAGTCCAGGCTTCGTTTGCCATCAGGGTAATTTCATATTGGCTGTTGGGATAGACTCGGCGAATCTCCTTTGCTGCATCCAACCACAATACAAAATCTCCAATAGCGTCCAGTCGAACAAGTAAGACTGTTTTCCTCTTATTCTTCCTGTGGCTAGTAGTTCTCTTTAGGCTGGACAAAACAAAGAAGTCACCTATCGATAAGATAGATTGCCACAGTTTGGAGCGAAGAGGAATCTGCTTAATGCGTGTGAGCATTTTTATGTAGGGTACTCGAAAAAACGAATATATTTTTTTAGGTTGCTATTGATAAAAAGAAGATCAGTCTGTGTTAACTCACCTTCCCATCTCCGAACAAGCTCTTTTTTAGGGCTTTCTATTCCGCCTCTTTTCCACTCTGGCAACTGTCCATCTCTTTTACTTATAGATTCAACTAGTCCTTTCTCTGCGGAGCAATTATATCTTAACATGGCACTCTCATAAGGTAAATCTAACAATGCAAGTACTCTATCAAGAGTTTGTTTTGGCTCATTTACCAGATCTTCATATTTCACGATAGTAATTTGGGGCTCGTTTGCAAGCGCCGGGTCAGTATATTTTACATATTGCGCCACAGCTGCCTCTATAGTGTCACACATCCAAAAGTCAGATGTCGTGCGTGCTTCAGACCGAGAGTACCGCAGGTAAGATGAAATAATTGCCCTTGGGTCTCTTGACATATATATAATGGTGCACTCAGGAAACATTTTCTTTATCTGTTTTATATACATGACGTGAGCAGGTGTTTTCTCTCCCCAACAGGTCTTTTGCCTCTGCTGGGCATATGTAGAAAAGAGCCATTCCACAACATCTCGAAACTTTCTTGGCTTATTAGTCCATGGTAAATCATCAAACTTCACAGTTACTTCTCGTCCCAATGCCGCAACCAACTGTTGTCTTTTTGATAGAGGTCCCCTAAATATTCGGGGAATTCCTGCCCATTGATATAACCAGAAAAAAATGCCGGTTTCATCAGGAATAGCAATTTCCGAATGTGCATTTAACATCAGGCGCATTAGTGTAGTTCCGGACCGAGGAGGTCCCACTATAAATACAGGACATCGAGTTTGCTTTGTCACACTTCCTCCTGCTCTCAGGAATCGTAATTCCCGTAATAATGTTCGCGCCTGTACAACAAGCCCTCAGCAATCATTTAAGCTGTGCATTTACTTCAGCATCCCTTGTAAATTCAAGCAGACTTGGTAAATGCTCCATGATGTTCTCACTTGCACATTGGCGCTTGTTGAAATCTGCACCAAGTAATTTCTCCAGATTGTTAAAGTAATGCACACCATGACGATATCTCATCTCATCAACATTACTAATACCAAACACATCCAGGCTCACAACCACCTTTGTTTCTAACAGATTTGCCCACCAGAGCGAAGATGAACCGTTGCCAACAATTACCTTGCTTCGAAGAATCCATTCTTGTGCGCTTAATTTCGGGTCTAAAAATAGCAATTCAGGACACAGTTTTTTTATCCTATCCACAACTTCCACCCACATAACAATCTGCCCGGCTACTGGATGCGATTTCCATACTATCTCAAAACCCGGAAATTTTTTCTGTAAAATTTCAATGATCTGAATCCATTTATCCGCAAATAGCCTGACAGCATCCTCATCATTATAGCTATTTTCATTTTTGTACTGATTAATATGCACAGATGATGGTAGAATTAATACAACATCTTTCTCCATAATTGGATGCAGTTCTCTATGTAGATCTTTACCACTTGTTGTAAGAGGATGACGAATTTTCACCAGTCCACTACCTGACCCACATATTTCCTGTCGGGCGCGTTGGTCAGCCTCATCATACAAAAGGAAATAGTCAAATTGATGATTCCACTGTTTTCTCATTCGTCTACGCAGTTCAACATTCATCCCCGGTCGAAAAACAACCCTAAGAAAAAACAGTGGAAATACATAGTAGTTTAAAAAATATTTTAACCAACTTTTCGCTATATATACTTGTTTTGCCAATGCATGTGGTAGTTTGGTTTTAGCTCTATACTCATCAATTGTAAGTTGTACTACCAACTCAAAGTCTCGCTGCCAATGCAACGGGGTCATAGTGGCCGCAAAGCTTACCCTTTGACAATGGCGTAAGTGTTTACGCGCATAATGAAATAAATACATAAGCGTCACTTGGACCACATCATGGTGAAATATGAATGCTGGACGATACTCTAGTATAAGTCTAAGAAACTCTCGCGCATAGTACTTGTGACGGTTAAAAATATTCTGCTTTGGTATATAGATTATTTCTGTTGTGCATAAGCATCTAAGAGCTTCCCTGAAAAGCGCATTTTTTCTATATTCGTGAGAAACGATTAACACAACATTATAATTCTTTGCTAATTCATATAAATAATATATGCCGCTAGTCAGAAAAAGATGCAGGGGGCCTGGAACCAGGATCACATTCTTACGATTACTATTACTCTTCATTACCAATTAGCAGCTCATGATCAGAAAAGGTCTTAGAATGCATCCTTGCTTTTACATACTCTGAACAAACCCCTGAAAAGCGACTTGTAAGGATTTTAATTAAGAATGAACTAATAGACCTATCAGTCATAATATGAAAGTTTCTATTTGAATAAAGATTGAGACCCATTTTTTTTGCGATATATGACAAGGTTTTGTATTGATAAAAAGAAATATGTTGGCCAGTAGATGGGGAATAGTACCACCACTCACTAGGCTTCGGCGGTTCGCCTTCAAACAGCTCGGTAGTGAAAATCATTGTTGAAGCCCCATGCTTACTAAGAGAGCTTTCCATAAAAAAAAGGGGGTCGTGGATATGCTCCAACACTTCAAATGTGGTGACAGCCATAACCGGAAGGTGCTCGGTGCTGGCTTCAAAACCAGTTGCATGAATGTTGGTGCAATAGGCATCTTTCCAGTAAAAATCAAAACCAATATCCCTCATCAAACGCACCAAAAGACCTGTGCCACCTGCCAAATCTATGTATTTCATCTTACTATCAAAAAGGAAATAAATAATGTTTGCTAGCTTTTTGGAAATAGAAACATTTCTTGACACTAGTCCTGTATCCGCAGCAGCTATTGCATTGTCATAGGCTTCATCAAGCCAATAAGGAGATTCAGTTTGCAACAAACCGCACGTAGCACAGAATAAATATACAACATCGTATTTATGCAGAATCCTAGCGCTAAAGATCTCTTTTCTACTGCCAGAGCAGATTGGACATTTATCAAGCATTACAAGCCTCATACAAGATCATATATCTAAATCTCATGTAGTCATCGCCTTTCGTATCATATGCCATTCATGCCTTGAAAATGTTTTCAGCAGAATCAGGAAAAGCATATAAACTATGATGCCAAGAAAGATTGCTCCAACAATCACACCGATACGTGGTGTCTCTAAAAATATTTGCAAATACCAAATAAGAGAAGCAGTCATCATCACAGAGGATATAATTGACTTCAATATGATCGACGACTGAAGATTGATTACCCAAGTCAGCCTTACTTTTTGAAAAATATAAACAAAGGCTGCAAGGTAACTAATTACCGTAATAATAGCAGCCAGCATAATATCTCTGAAGTAATACAATACAACCAGATTTAAAAAAAGGTTTAAAGTGGCTGCAATGGCATTGGCTCGAAACATAACACCTGTCTCCATCCTGACGAATAATACATTCGAAAGGATAATGTTGATGCCATAGAAGAGCGAACCCAAAGCCACTATCGGCATAACAGAAAATGCATTCTCGGCGAGTTCCATGTTGGTATATACCGCTAAAATTGGCTTGGCCAGCAGAGCGCATCCAGCAACAAAGGGGGTTGCTAGAAGTAAATACCCTTTTAGTGTGTAATCGAGCATTTTGGATGCTGTTTTTTCATCACCTTGATCTACAAGTCTGGACATCAGGGGAGGTAATACCACCCCGGAAACCTTGGCAAAGAAAATAATGAAAGAACCGAGTGCATAAGCCGGGCTATAGTAGCCGACCGCAGTAATGCTCAAAAATGCGGCAATAACATAACGGTCTCCTGCTGAGAGAATTATATCCACAACATAGTTGAGTACTAGCGGAAAGCCAAGTTTGATGTCTTGAGCCAATGCCTTTAAAGGTTGAAGCTTGAAGCTTAAACCAATCTCTTTAAAAATAATACGAAACAACACCACTGCCACAATGAACGCTGAAACGGTATTAGCTACTAGTAAGGAATCAACCGTAAATTTATTACTTATTCCATAACCAAACAATGCAATACTGATGAACAAGTAGGGCTTGGTCAATGTCGCATAATTGAAGATGTTTATCCTGTGGGTAAATCTAAAATAATTCGCTCCCTGGTTAAAGAAGACATGAAACAACAAGTAAGGCAAGACTAGCCACAATGAAAAATTAACACCTCCATTGAAGAAAAGGTCGTCGATATAGGAAAAAAACACTATAAATAGCAGAGCGATTAGTAGTACGGAAAATAATTGAAATGTAAATTGTGTAAAAAAAAGTGTCTTTCGTTTTTGTTTATCATCCGTTCCAGGCATAAATCTACGACACCTAAAGCCTACCCCAAAAGAAGAAATACCAAATATAAATCCGATCATTGATATTAATAGAACATATCCACCATATAGTGTAACGCCTGCTGTTTTAATCAAAATTGGTGTTAAAACAAGGCCCTGTAAGTAGATGAGTATATGCGTGACCAGAACAGAAACGTTGTTTCTGATAAAAGTTTTGGCATCACTCATATCAGTGACATAACTATCATTTCACAGCAATTGCAATCAAAGTATCTGTTTGGTCCAGTTTCGCCAGCATGTCAGCATAGGCTTGTTCAAGTGCTTGTGTGTTCAAATGACTCCAGGCTACATGTCCGCCGGGTTTATGTTTGGATAGCCAATGCAGGTGATTGGCAAGAGGATACCTTTGAAAACTTTGAACAGAAATATCCACAAAACCGGCATGGGTTAAAAATGTTTCCAGGCTTTTCCGGGTGTGCAGAATTAAATGTTCACTCCAAAATGAAAACGCCTTAAAAGGTTCAAGATTCAAAGATGAAATAAGGAAATCATTCGCATGGGGAACCTCTATAACAATTTTACCGCCAGGTTTAAGCAATTTAGCAATTTGATTCAGCGTTGTCAATGGGTGAGTAAAATGTTCGAAAACATGAAATAAGGTAATTATATCAAAAGACATATGCGACACATCTTTAATGTCTGAATATACGTTATAGCCGAGTTTTAACAGTTCACTGCGTATCCCTTTCTGTGGTTCGATAGCCGTTGTCACCATGGCTACAGGATTCAATAGATCAAGGATTCCACCGGCCCCAGTACCAATATCAAGCCATGTTTTATTACATACAATTTCTCTAAATTGATTGGCTCGCCTATGATCGTCTTCAAAAGTCTGTAATAACGCTTGTTTTCTGGAACCTGCTTCCCAATAGGTCAAGTCTTCTTTTTGCTGATAATACTTCTGCTTAATATGCGATGATTGAGAAAGAAACAAGATGCCGGATTTAGTGCATTTTAATACCTTAATATCTTCTCTATCTCTCACTCTGGGGTGGAATGATTGCACTGCATCTGGCTCAGAAAGACCTAGCTCACATAGTAGTTTATGAATATCGTTTTTTTTTACCATCACAATACAGATCTCCAGTTATCCATTACAATAGCAATCGAAATGCATTTTATTTTTCTATGAGGACCTGATGTTAAAAAACTTTTCCAGCAAAGCTAACGCTTTCCAAAAACCTTCACCTTCATTTTTATGTCCCTGCCAAATTTCCGGGATAAAAGATGCTTTAGGCGCATAGTCGTTCAAATCATCTAAAGTAGCTTGAAAATCAATCTCTCCTTCACCAATCTGCAAACCCTCACCATCAGTACCCATAGCATCGGCTATGTGAATATGAGCGGTATAGGCACCTACCAACTTGATGAATTCCTTAAATGACCAATTATATTGATTGCAAGCCAATTTCGAGTGAGAAATATCTAAGCATACCCGGAGTGCATTGTCTTTACAAATCAAAGCAATCTCTTCTGGATCCACAAAAAGATTGTGGAAGCGCTGTCCGCCAAAATGCCACGGGAACGGTGGCATTGTTTGAGGAATAATCTCCACCCCGTCCATATCCAGTTCAGACATGCTCTTCAAAAAAAGATCATATAGCAACTGATGTTCAACGTACGGAAGATGTCCATGACTAGTAAATCCACCAACATTTGTAACAATGCAAGGCCTTTTAGTTTTCGGGAAATAGCGTTTAAGTTCTTTAGTAATATTAATTACTTTTTGCAGATCCCGCACAGAACGTTTACGGTATTCCTCATCCTTTGAACAGATATCCATTATATGGTCACCAGCAAAGAGTTCTGGGCTGTGTACCACGAAATCGATTGGTAAGGGTTCCTTAAAATAGTCATGAATGTTTAAGTCCAAATCTTTATAACTTAGGTGAAATTCTAGGAGGTCCATATTGGATTTCTTGTAAATGGTCAATGCGTCGTGAAAACGAACAGGCAGTCCCCAGGGCATGGAAATATTATATTTTCCGGCCTTTACTACCTCTGGTTCTACATCTGATGGATAGAAGAAATCACCCTTTTTGAAGTCTCGTTTGGCGGTCTCACCAAGCAACTCCGGCATTCTGTAAGGGGCCATCCCTTTGCCGGGGCTACGAACCTCTATCATATCGGCTCGAATGAGATCGCCTTTCTTTAGTTCGCAATTAATAACTAAACTCTTTGCAAGGTTCTCACGATTTATCAATTCGCCCTGAGAGAGTCGGCGAGAACCATCATTGCCTATAGCTAGCTCCACTTCACGGATACCCTGAACCATCATATTGAACTCATTTGGCAGTAGGCTAACCTTGTGATCGTTGCCTTCCATATTAGTGTCCAATGTTAAATGTTTTTCTACAACCCTTGCTC
>CAYWZR010000030.1:0-14343 GCA_964462885.1 uncultured Nitrospirota bacterium | reverse complement strand
TTTGTCATGCCCGAAGTCTTTAGTCGGGCATCCAGAACTCATTGAAAACACTGAATTCAGGCTTAAGGACTGCCGGCATGACAGCTAGAGAGACTGAATTTATAAACAGACTCTAATTATCTTCATGATACATTATCAATAAAGTTATACGCCCGGATTAAGGAGGGGTAAATGTTTACGCAGAAAAACTTCCATTATCTAAACATTTTTATCAAACAATATGAACCCTCTCTTACAGCAAAAAACATCCAAAACAAATTCAATACCCTGACGTCTGCCGGGCCTGAGAATGTCCTTTATTTATACCGACTTGCAATCGACTATTTAAAAGAAAAAATTTCATCCCCGAAATCACCTCTTAGTCACGAGCCAATGGAACTGCAAAAGAGTCTTTTTGCAGAAATGGAGTTTTTACTATCGCGCTTTCCAGATGATCCAAGGCATGATTTTATAATCGTGATTCCAGTGGCTGAACGACCGAGAATGCTTGAAAATTGCTTGCAAAGCCTTGTGCGGCATTGCTGTGAATTCGGCTATGGTGGACTTGCCACTCATAACGACTACGGCATGGTCTTCAGAAAGATCAGAGCTATAATCGTGGACGACAGCCGCAACTCTGAAAACATAGAGGCTAACAGAAAAATTGCTAATCAGATATCTCTTAAGGGCATTCAATGCCGCTACATAGGTCTTAAGGAGCAGGGCCACCTTATCACCAAGTTCGAGAGCAAAAGTAAAAACAAAAGCTCACTTCATAGAATCCTGGGAACTTCATCATCCTCAGGCAAGGCACCAGCGCACAAAGGAGCCTCAATCACAAGAAATATTGCATATCTCAGCATTACAAACGAACTCTTAGCAGAAAAAAACAGTTCTAATACGCTCATCTGGTTTTTGGACAGTGACGAGGAATTTTCCGTCAGAATGGAGAACGACCTCGGCAGGTTTGAAGCCGACATTATAAGCTACTTTCACACTCTTGACCGCTTATTTACAGAAAATGAGATAGACCTTTTAACAGGAAAAGTAGTGGGTGATCCGCCTGTCTCGCCAGCGGCTATGGTTAACAATCTACTGGAAGACCTTCTGTTTTTCCTTAAAACCTGCTCCAGGCTTAACGCCGAAAGTCAATGTGTGTTTCACCAGGCAGAACAATATGCGGGTGGTAGTGCACAATACAATGATATGGTCCACCTTTTCGGCTACCGCAGACCCGGAAAGCCGGTAGCCTATCCCTGTCAGTGTTCTGGCCAGCATTCAGTCTCGGACGGATTTGCGGCCTTCGCATCCAGAATTAATGGCTTTTTCCACGGGCTGCATCCAACACGGGAAATACTTTTCATAACAGATAAATCAGTTGACAGTCCTATACCAGCCCGCACTGTATATACCGGTAATTATGTTTTCAGACCAGCCATGCTCCAATATTTTATTCCCTTTGCCAACCTGAAACTGCGTATGGCTGGGCCTGTACTGGGAAGAGTACTTCAATCCAGAATTGGAAAAAGATTTGTCTCAGCCAATATACCTTTACTACACAAGCGTACCATCGGAAAAAAATACCAAAGTGAGTTCAGACATGGGGTCGAGCAGACAGAAGGTGGAGGAGTAGTGGATCTCTCAAGAGAATTTGTAAATCAGTTCTGGGGCGATGTTATGCTCTTTACGATAGAGGAGCTTATAGAAACAGGGTTTCCTGATCAGACTGTTAAAAGAGAAGATTTAAATAAAATTCTTCTACAAACAAGAAACAACTTGTGGTCTGAATACAAAAAAAGGCGCGATCAGATTACTGCAAATATTGATATACTCAGGAATTTGCTTGAAAACAAAAAACACTGGTGGAACAGAAATGAAAATTTTGTACACTCAACTAGCTTCTTCCGAAATTTTATATGCTCGGTGGAACAAAACTTCACTTCAAATTCAAATGGACAAAAAATACTGGAACGTGAGATAACATCAGGTATAGACACTGCCGGTAAACTTGCAGAGCTAGCTGCAGCCATAGAGGCTTATTCTGATGACGAAACAGCTTGGCAGCTTAAAGATTTTGTGGATATGTGAAGTCCTATCCGTATATAGTTAGACTCTCTCTATAAATTCAGTCTCTCTATCTGTCATTACGGTCGTCCTTAAGCCGGAACCCAGTCTTTTCAATGAGTTCTGGATGCCCGATTAAAGACTTCGGGCATGACAAAAATAAAAAAAGGCAATTTATGGACAGACTATAGTTATAGTGTAGTACCCTAAACTTCTGGATTTTTTGTCTTAGTTTTAAGATTCTCTTGACATTCGTTGACTAATCTTTCGACATTGGCTATCATACCAAGTCGTAAATTCCCTGATATCTTTCTTACACAATGACAAACAATATTCATATAAAGGCAGTCGATAAAGAAGTCTACGAGGCGCTTATAGCCGAAGAGCACAGAGAGCAGGACAAGGTACTGCTTATAGCCTCGGAAAACTACGTATCAAGAGCTGTTTTAGAGGCCCAGGGCTCGGTTCTTACCAACAAGTATGCAGAGGGATATCCGGGGAAACGTTATTACGGAGGCTGCGAATTTTCGGATATAGTTGAAACACTTGCTATTGATAGGGCAAAGACGATTTTCAACGCCGAACATGTCAATGTACAGCCACATTCCGGCTCGCAGGCTAATATGGCGGTATTTCTGTCAATGCTGAAACCTGGCGATACAGTTATGGGAATGTCTCTAAGCCATGGTGGACACCTAACACACGGCAGTAGTGTAAGCTTCTCCGGCCAGATCTACAAGTCGGTTTCTTACGGCGTTAGTAAAGATACAGGTTTAATAGACTTCGATGAAGTACGGGAACTGGCCCTTAAGCATAAGCCCAAGCTTATAATATGCGGAGCCAGCGCCTACTCTAGAACAATAGATTTTGCTGCTTTTGCAGAGGTAGCAAACAGTGTCGGTGCATACTTGATGGCAGACATCGCCCACATAGCCGGCCTTATTGCAGCCGGAATTCATCCTTCACCCATGCCTTACGCGGAATTTGTAACCAGCACCACTCACAAAACTCTTCGCGGCCCCCGTGGCGGCATGATAATGTGCAGATCGGAGTTTGCAAAGCAGATTGACAAGGTAATATTTCCAGGGATACAGGGTGGACCACTTATGCACGTAATCGCTGCAAAAGCGGTGGCCTTTAAAGAAGCTCAAGCAGAAGCATTCAAGACATATCAGAGTCAGGTGGTAAAAAACGCCCGGGTTCTTGCAGAGGAGCTTATGCGTTTGGACTTTAATATTCTCTCTGGAGGAACTGATAATCATCTTATGCTGCTTGATCTTCGCAACTTGAACGTTACCGGTAAAGATGCCGAGGAGACCTTGGACTTGGCAGGTATAACCGCAAACAAGAACTCTATTCCGCATGACGATAGACCCGCAAGAATAACCAGCGGAATACGGCTTGGCACCCCCTCGGTAACTACCAGGGGCATGAAAGAGCCAGAGATGATTGAGATAGCCGGAGCTATCAGCGATGTAATAAAGCAATTTGAAAACAAAAACGTTATACAGAACGTTATACAAAAAAACAGAGAGAAGATGAAAACCCTCTGTGAAAGATTCCCTATCTACTAAATCTCCTTCACAGTCATCCCATAAGCTTGTAGAATAATCCTAAAAAGCCTTAGTTTCTAAAGAATTTAAGTAATTTTCTCCAAATACCAGTCAGTGAGTTTCTTGTTTTTAAACGAACGCCATACCTTAGTCTTTATGAAAATAATAACTGATTTTGACTAATTTTGGGTTTATCCACTCCTCTGAAGAGTCTTAAGAGTTTTCCAAAAACCGGGATAGGAGGTTGCAATACAACCGGCATCCTTAATTTTTGACTCACCCTCAGCCTTAAGAGCTGCGACAGCCATTGCCATTGCAATGCGATGATCGCCCCGGCTATGAAACACTCCAGGCAAAAGCCTTTCCTGTCCGCTTATCACCATCCCCTCAGGCAGCTCATCTACTATCACACCCATGGAGCGTAAGCCTTCGGCCATTGACGATATCCGGTCGGATTCCTTAACCCTAAGTTCAGCAACTCCGGATATACTGGTCTCTCCCTCTGCAAGAGCAGCAGCCACACAAATTGCTGGAAACTCATCAATAGCCCTAGGAATAACATCACCTTGGATACTTACACCTTTAAGTGCACTATAACGAACATGGATGTCAGCCACCGGCTCGCCAGAGACCTCACGCTTGTTTAATATGCCAATGTCGGCCTCCATATTTTTAAGAATATCAAGAATTCCGGTTCTTGTGGGATTAACACCCACGTTTTCGATCACGATGTCAGAGCCGGGCAGAATAAGCGCAGCCACAATAAAGAAAGCAGCGCTCGATATATCCCCGGGCACAGTAATATCCTGTCCACGAAGCTGCGGCCTACCACTTAAACGTACAGAGAAACCATCAACCTCGAGATTGACCCCATAGGCTGGCAGCATCCTCTCGGTATGATCGCGTGACTTACCAGGCTCGACAATCTCAGTAACTCCATCACAAAAAAGTCCGGCAAGCAGGATGGAGGTCTTAACCTGAGCGCTGGCCACAGGCGAAACATAACTCATTGCCTTTAAAGCAGATGATCCCTGTATAGCCATAGGTAAAAATCTCCCTTTGCTTCGACCATAAAACTTGGCTCCCATACTTGAAAGAGGAGCAGTAACTCTATCCATAGGTCTTTGCCGCAAAGAGGTATCACCGGTTAATACAGAAAAAAACGGCTGCCCTGAAAGCAGGCCGCACAAAAGCCTGGCTGTGGTGCCTGAATTACCACAATCTATCACGTCCTCCGACTCCTTAAGTCCGTCAAGTCCTGAGCCGTGAATAATAATTTCTTCGTCCTCGCCCGTATCCTTTACTTCAACACCCATCATGCGAAAAGCCTTTAGCGTACTCATACAGTCCTCTGCACGAAGCGGATTTTTTATCCTGCTGTCACCATCGGCAAGGCTTGAGAATATAATGGCTCTGTGGGTTATAGATTTATCAGCCGGTACAGTGATGATGCCCTGTAACGGACCAGAAGAATTAACTATCTGCAAAGCGGTCTCTGGCCTCCTTGGCTTTAAGGAAGTCTGATTTGAGCGACTCAAAATCAGAACGTTCAAGCAGTCCTCTTAAGCGGGACAAAATATCTTCAAAACAGCTTAATGAATCAAGAACATTTTCTTTATTCATAGAGAATATATCGCACCATATATCAGGTGGACTGGAAGCAATCCTGGTGATATCAAAAAAACCTTTCCCTGCGTTTTTGATCAGTTCATCTCTGCCTGCCACAGTATTTACAAGAGAGTAAGCCACAAGATGAGGCAGGTGGCTTACAGCGGCAAAAACCTTATCGTGTTCATAAGGATCCATTAAATTCACCCTACTCCCAAGCATTCCCCAAAACTCCTGAAGACGCGATAACTCACCCTTTGAAGTTTGTTCAGTAGGAGTAATAACAAATTTAGCCCCTTGAAAAAGATCCGCACGCGCAGATACTGCCCCAGAAGAGGAACCTCCGGCTATCGGATGGCCCCCAATAAAAGAGACGCCTTCAGGCATCATTGACTCAAGTCTTAAGACAAGATCCCCTTTTACACTACCAACATCAGTAACCAGACACCCGGCTTTAAGGTGCTGCTTTATTTCACCGATTATTTTTTCAAAAATTCCTACCGGACCTGCAAGTACTATAAGATCAGAGTCATAGACACCCCTAGCAGCATCTGTTTCAAAATCATCTATCACACCCATATCAAGAGCCTGTTTCAGGTTTTCCGGATTGCGGCCCACACCGATAATTTTAGAGACAACTCCTGCGCCTCTGGCAGCCAACGCCAAAGAACCGCCAACCAACCCGACACCTATTACAGTCATTTTGGAGAAGATGGGGAGTTTCATTTCAAATTTCACGGCTCACAAGAACATCTTCGAAGGCTTTGACAAATCTCTTATTTTCCTCAGGGAGTCCTATTGTAACCCTTAAAGCGTCCGGTCCGACCGGTCTCACTATCACACCTTTTTGAAGAAGATTGTTATAAATATTTTTGGATAAAAAACCATCTGGAAGTTTTATATAAATAAAATTAGCATGCGTAGGCAAAAAAAACTGTCCAAGCCTCTGAAGCTCATTCTCTAGGTAAATCTTTCCTCTATCATTCATTTCAAGAACCTTGTCAAGATGTTCTCTATCTTTAAGGGCAGAACAGGCGGCAGTCTGAGCCGGGGTATTGGTGTTAAAAGGCTGCCTGATTCTGTTGATGTCTTCAATCACTCGACCGGGTCCGATAGCATAACCAATTCTTAATCCAGCAAGCCCGTACGCCTTTGAAAAAGTCCTCAGTATCAGCAAGTCACTCCCCTGCCGCAGAAACGATATAGAGTCTGGAAATCCTGAGTCTGAATCGGTCACATACTCCAGGTAGGCCTCATCCATGATAAGAAGGCAGTTAGCAGGCAAATGCTCCAGAAGAGACAAAACCTCTGACTGCGAAACAATCGTGCCTGTAGGATTATTAGGATTAGCAATAAAAACAAGGCGGGTCTTCGCCGTAATCCGGTCTGCCATAGCTTGGAGATCGTGCCTGCCGTTTTTTAACGGAATATTACAGCTGATGCCTCCGGCTGCCCGTACCGCAGAGTCGTAAACCACAAAAGACGGTTTTGCCATAATAGCCTCGTCTCCGGGCATTAGATATGTCCGAATCGCTATTTCGATAAGCTCGTTTGAACCATTTCCAATAAGAATTTCTTCTGAACTTACTCCCCACTTGGCAGCCAGAGCGTTTTTAAGATTATATCCTCCGCCATCCGGATACCGGTTGATACTGGAAAGGGCTTCTCTTGCAGCCTCTATAGCTTTTGGAGAAGGACCCAAGGGATTTTCATTGGAAGCAAGTTTTACCGAATTTTCTATACCCAGCTCACGCTCCAACTCATCAATCGGCTTTCCAGGAATATAAGGCTGAATAGCGGAGATATGTTCAGGAACAATCATAAAAATGTTATATGGAATTTAGCTCTGTGGAAGGGGCAGAGGGATATGAACCCAGAATTTTAAGGAACAGGCACGCCTTACCTACTTCCTCAAGCGCCCTTGCCACCGCATCGTCCTCGACGTGACCCATAAGATCAATAAAGAAAATATACTCCCAAGCCCGCTTTTTTGACGGTCTCGACTGTATACGGCTCAGGTTCAAGCCGTGCAGAGAAAAAGGAGCGAGGATATCAAGAAGCGCTCCCGCCTTGTCTTTTATGGATAGAAGCAGAGAAGTTTTATCATCACCGGTCCTATGTGGAATCTCTTTGGATATTACGAGGAACCTTGTAATATTGTTCTGCTTGTCCTGAATTCCTCTATTTATAAAAGCTAGATTGTATCTTCTGGCTGCGTATTCGCTTGCTATAGCCGCTGATTCTGGATCGGCCGCCGCCATCTCGGCTGCAACTGCTGAGCTGGATACATCAACAACAGGAATTCCCTTCATATGCATATCCAGCCAATTCCTGCATTGAGCCGTTGGCTGGGGATGAGAATAAATTTTTCTTATTTTCTCCTTCTCACCAGAAAGAGATAGTAGATTGTTACTGACATCAAGTAGTATTTCCGAAGAAATTCTTAGTTCAGAATCAATAAACAGATCAATGGTATAAGTTACAATGCCTTCCGTTGAATTCTCGACAGGAACCACACCATACTGGGCATCACCACACTCCACAGCCCTGAAAACGTCTTTAAAACTCGATACGGGTATAAACTGTGTCGAAGATCCGAAGGTTCGAATGGCAGCCTGGTGGCTGAATGTAGCATTCGGCCCTAGATAAGCTACCTGAAGAGGACGCTCAAGCGAAAGCGAACCGGAAAGAATCTCTCTGTATACAGCCTTAAGAGCATCGGCAGGAAAAGGACCAGGATTGATCTTCTCAAGGCGCTGAAATATCAGGCGTTCTCTCTCAGGCGCATAGAAAGAGTTCAAGCCGTTTTTCTCTTTAACCCTTCCTACTTCAACAGCCACCTTTGCTCGTTCGTTTATCAGTCGAACTATTTTGCTATCTATAATGTCAATTTCAGTTCTGAGTTTGTTTAATTCATTTAGTTCATTCATACAGTGGCAGTATCATCCTTAAAAATTTTGAGAGATCTTAAGCTGGTTGAGCTAGTAGAGCTAATTTCTTGCACGATCTGCATTAAGCACTCTTGGCAACAAAAGGCTCCACTTAGGTTTAAAGTAACCTATAACTAAAGATTCTTTCAAATTTTTACCCATTGGGCTTTAAGGAGTTACTCTATAAAAACATCAAGATTCCACAGGTGTTTCTCTGATTAAACGCTGTTTTTTAATACTCCTCAAACTCATCATCTAAAGCATGACTACCGCCATTTCCCATATCCAGCGCTACCCCTGCAAGCTTTGAGTTGTCTGCTCCAGCCTTACCTGACATATGCAAAACTTTTGTCTGCGGCTTTGTAGTTGTAACTTTTTTTGGAGCTATTTCTAAAACTTTTTCTGACATTGCTTCTGGAGCTTTTTGGGTAGCTGACTCCCAAGAACTGGATGCTGCATCTCTCCTTGCAACTCCGCCACTGTCTTCAACTCTAAAAAAGCCAATGGTTCCCTGAAGCTGTTCCGCCTGGGCAGCCAGCTCTTCCGATGTTGAGGCCATCTCCTCAGAAGCGCTGGCATTTTGCTGTATAACCTGATCTAACTGCTGGATGGCCTTGTTAATCTGCTCAGCTCCTGAATTTTGCTCATTACTTGAAACACTTATTTCCTGTACAAGTTCAGCGGTTCTCTGAATATTGGGTACAAGTTTTTTAAGCATTTCACCGGCACCTTCGGCAACTGCCACACTGGATGAAGATAGATCGCTGATCTCTGCAGCAGCTTCCTGGCTGCGTTCAGCAAGCTTCCTGACCTCAGAGGCAACTACCGCAAAACCTTTGCCGTGTTCGCCTGCTCGCGCCGCTTCAATAGCGGCATTCAAGGCCAAAAGGTTCGTCTGCCTGGCTATATCTTCAATAATAGAAATTTTACCGGCAATATCTTTCATAGCATTTACAGTCTGTAAAACCGCTTCGCCACCCTGCCTGGCGTCTGTAGCAGATTTAACCGCAATCTGCTCTGTCTGCCGGGCATTGTCAGAGTTCTGCCTGATACCGGCAGCCATCTGTTCCATTGAAGAAGATGTCTCCTCTACAGAGGCAGCCTGTTCTATTGTGCCTTGTGACATTTCTTCTGCACTGGCACTCAACTGCTGGCTTCCTGAAGACACATTATCTGATGCAGACTTTACATCTGCAACTATCTCACGAAATTTTAAAACCATATGTCTCAAAGCATCTGAGAGAATTCCAATCTCATCTTTCTGATTTATATCTATATCAACTGAAAGATCTCCTTCTGATATTGCTTTTGCAAAATCCACCCCTTTAGAAAGCGGAGCGGTAATTCCTTTTGTTATTATTACTCCCAGAAATACACCAAGTAAAATTGACGAAGACGCCACTCCTAAAAGCATGCTTAAGGCACTCTTTTTAGAAGCATTGCCGTCTTTTATAGCACTATCCATTGCTTCCCCGGCGAGCTTCTCAACCCCGATCAGCAAGGTAGCGGCCTCTTCACCGAAATTGTTCAACTTGTCCATATCTTTTTCGCTTTTTATGGAGTCCTCAATTGTTATACGATGAGAAACCATAAGGGTATCTGCTTTATTTCGAAAACTAGTATAATTTTCATCCATTTTCATAACAGTATCACGAATAGCTTCATTCTTAGTTCCAATAATTGTTTTTCCCTCTACGATACCACCCTCTAGAATGGCTAAGACAGTTCGATCAAATTGAGAACTCCAGTCTTTATACTCTTTTTTTATTTTGCCAAGATCTTCTAAATTACGAGTCTGAATGTATTTTTCCAACGTAAAACGGGTTTCAGCCATGATGACTTTAAGCTTATTAGCCTGGTCAGCCAAAGGAACTTCTTCTCTTAAAATAGCCTTTGCCTGATTACCTATATTATTTTTTTTACCTCTTTCAGTAATTTCATCAGCAATTAATGTCTCTACTGAACTTGCCTCACTGTAAACTGAATCATATACACGCTCCATTTCCTTCATGAGCTTATCGGATTTTGCCTTTTCTTTCAACGCATCTCTACCCACTTGCATCATCTCATTTGCAGCAACCTTGAATTTATTGTTGTACACTTCATTTGCTGAACGAATCATTTTTGCTAATTCTTCATTCTCGGTTTTTATAACAATTGTTCCATCTTCTAACATAGCGCCTTCTAAAATGGCATTCGCAAAACGGTTGAAATCTGCCAATGTCTGGTTGTAATTTTGCACAATTGCCTCAAGAAGGCTCTCATCATCTGTGGCAAGAACAGAAGTTGCACTCTTAAATTCCTCCATAGCATTTCTTGCTTTTATGAGTGATATCTCCATCTTATTAGCCATGTCAACAACTGGCGCCTCTTCATTGCCAACAACAAAAAGATCATGTCCTACTTTCTGAATCCCGTTAAAACCGACAAAACTTGCGATTGCCATTAAAAGCAGTAAACTTCCAAAACCTATCGCTAATTTATTCCCTATTTTCAAGTTCTTCCACTTCATTTTCACCCTCCGCTAAGGCTTGGATTAGTCTCTGACAAACAGGCCTTATAATAGTAATGATCTCTTTTCGTAACTTAAAAAAAAATCTATAGAGGGGAAAGCATGTTTTCATGTAAAGGAAAAAGCTTATGCCTAATATAGGGAAACCCCCTATACACTCGTAAAGCAGGTCACAATTATCTCTACTCGGTTACTTTAGTCTTGAATCATTACCCAAATTCCAATGCACCACAGCATTAAGAAACATTTTACGAGAGTCATTGAAATCCATTTTTTTCTTGATATGCCCCATATAAGTCTCAATGGTCTTTACACTAAGATTTAATTGTTCAGCAATATTGCGTGTTTTCAAACCCTGTCCTATCATTCGAAAAACCTCCAACTCACGATTACTGAGCCTTTCAATAGGAGAAGAGCAAACTCCAATTCGCCCGGTAACGAGTTTACGCAATAATTTTGAGGCTAAATTATCACTTACAAATATCTCTCCGTCTAGCACCTTACCTATCGCTAACAACAATTTATCGGGCGGCGCATCTTTCATTATATAGCCTTTTGCTCCAGCCCTGAGACAGCGTTCAGCATATAGAGATTCATCGTGCATGGAAAGAACCAAAATCGATATATCAGGATACTGCTGAGAAAATTTTTCTATCACTCTTATAGCACTATTTTGACCAAAAGAAATATCAATAATTGCCAGAGCAGGTATACAAGCAGATATACATTTCAGTGCATCGGAGATATCCTTTGCTTCACAGCAAACTTCCAGATCCGGTTCCCCGTTGATGAGTTGAGAAAGACCATAACGAACAATAGGATGCTCATCTACTATAATAATTTTCTGTTTTAATCTTTTAATGTCTAACATTTAATATTAATTAAATTATAAAAATATATTTTTTCTTGATTGTTAAAACTCTTAAAAATATCCGCAAAATAGTCGTAATACATAATTTCTCCATTCAAACTTTTTATTAATTCAACATGTAGATGTATGCAATAAGTATGCTAGCACAAGAATACCTGATAAAACAAAGAGTTGCATGCAGATATGGAAACAAACAGAGTATGGAATGAATTCCATAGTTTATGGAATTCATTCCATAGTTATGAGATGTTTTTCAGGCAATCTGAAGTCGGAACAGACCTGATTATTGCCTGAAAATCCTATGAATTCTGACTAAGGGCTTGCCCTAAAGAGTTTTTTCTTTAATTATCAGTTTTCACACTTCCCTGTTTCACACGCCCTGCCTTTTAGATGAAAGAAAAATTTCAGGGTCTTTTTAACCTTTTCGGAGAATATCTTCCCCGAAAAAAATGTTCCAACAACCCTTTTGTTTATCTCGCCAATCGTTGGATAAGGATGTACCGCTGAAGCCAAAGTTGAAAGTTTAATTCCTCCATTCATGACAGCCACCCATTCGCAGATTAACTCTCCTGCCTGCGGCCCAAGAACCTGGATGCCGATAGGTTTTTCTTTTTCGTCAAGAAGCATTTTGATTTTTCCGATTTCTTCGCCTTCTGCAAGACTTCTGTCGTTACCTTTAAAATCCTCTGTCCAGACTGAATACTTTATACCTGCTGCTTTAGCTCGTTTTTCGTTCATCCCTATGCTTGCAAGCTCAGGGTCTGCATATGTACACCATGGCAAATAGGTGTAATTCGTTTTTCTGGGCAGACGAAGTACAGCATTACTAAGCACAACACCTCCCTCGTATCCAGCTGCATGAGTAAATTGATAGCCTCCAATGACATCCCCTGCCGCAAAGATATGCTTATGGTTCGTCCTAAGCCTGCCGTCAACACTTAAAAAGCCTTTTCTACTGAAATCCAGCGAGATTCCTTCAAGTTCCAGTCCATCAAGATTTGGTTGCCTTCCAAGCGCAACCAGTATGGTTTCGGCACGCAGACTTAACGTCTTCTCCGCACTGTTTTTAATGACGATCTCTTTTTCTGAACCAAGATTTTTTGCGCTCAGAACCACAGAGTTTAAGTAAAAGATTACTCCTTCTGAAATCATAACCTCCATGATCTGATCTGCCATGTCTTTGTCTTCTTTACTTAAAATCTGACTGCTACGCTGAATCACAGTAACTTTTGTGCCCAGGCGGCTGAATGCCTGTGCCATTTCGATAGCTATCGGACCTGCGCCAATGACAATCATGGATGCCGGAAGTTTATCAAGAGAGAAAATTTCCTTGTTGGTAATATATGGAGTTTTATCCATGCCCTCCACCGGCGGGATAGCTGGTGATGAGCCTGTGGCTATAAGCCATTTTTTTGCCGAATAGCGATTTCCGTTTAGTCTGACAGCATGCTCGTCTATAAAACTGGCATCCCCGAACTCCACCTTCACACCAAGTTTGCAAAATCTTTCTACTGAATCGTGCTTCTGTATGACACCTATCACTGCCTGTATTCTTTTTGCCACATCTTTATAATCCACCGGTTTAAGATCAACTTGAGGGAGACCGAATTTTTCAGCATTTTTCATTAGGTGATAAACATGAGCAGTCTTAATAAGTGTTTTGCTTGGAACACACCCGAAGTGCAGACAGTCTCCGCCCAGAGCTGTTTCTTTTTCGATAAGAATGGTTTTAGCGCCAAACTGGCTTGCACCTGCCGCAACCGTAAGACCTGCCGCTCCACCACCCAGAATTCCTATGTCAAAATCATAATCAGGCACGACAGCCCCCTTGATTTCTTTTAATTTCACCGCAAAGTTTTATAGCCTATGGACAATTTTAGTTTTTTTGCGACCTCTGCGTCTTTGCGGTGAATTATTCCTGGCATTTTTCCTTTCTCGCCCTATACAAAGCCAGCATTTTTTTCGTTGTGATCGGCAGCAAACCAAGAAGCACAAAGGACAGAATCAGCCTTGGCGAAAGTATACCTGAAAGGGAATCGATCTTTGCCAGTTCTTTTCCGGCATTCACATAAATCAGCGTTCCGGCCAGCATGCCGACCTGAGATACCCAGAAAAAAGTTTTAAGCGGTATCTTCGTAAGCCCCATGACCAAATTTATAAGCCAGAACGGGAAAACCGGTATCAACCGTAAGGTGAACAGATAAAAAGCGCCTTCCATCTCAATTCCCTGGTTAACAGTTTTAAGTTTGTCGCCGAATTTGTTCTGTATCCAGTCTCTTAAGATAAATCTTGAGACCAAACATGCCAGAGTTGCGCCGATAGTGCTTGCAAATGAGACAATCAACGTCCCCATCCAGAATCCGAAAATTCCCCCGCCTGCAAGGGTCATTACCACAGCTCCGGGCAAAGACAGTGATGTCACCAGAATGTAAATCAAAATATACGCGGCAATTACAGGAGCCTGATGCTCAAGATACATGAGTTCAAGCTTTTGCTGGGAAGCTTTTATATAGGAAAGAGAGAGGTAATCCCCGAGATTGAAAATCTTGAAAATTATTATTATAACTACTACAACACCCACAATTAGCAGTTTCTTGAGGATGTTTTTATTCATTAATTTTATATACAGCCCCCATTAGGCGTGCACTCTCCACAGTCGTTGTTTTGATCAAAGCAACTTCCCTAATAGGCTCACGCGGCGCAAGCGTCAGCCTTCAGAATATTCATCTGAGTAGTTACTCGGTCTCTAACTATATTTTCTTAAATGTGCTACTACTTAGAGTCTGTCCATAAATTGCCTTTTTTTATTTTTGTCATGCCCGAAGT
>CAYWZR010000029.1:0-14466 GCA_964462885.1 uncultured Nitrospirota bacterium | reverse complement strand
AATGCCTAATGCCTCAAATGCCTAAGGAAAAACCGCCGAGGTTTACCGGGTCGGCTTGAGTACTTTTGTTGCACTTTTGCGTAGATTCCACATATAGAAATGACATTTTTGAAAAACCTGGCACAGTTGCTGGAACCTTGGTACTGTGCCAGGCACAATATTGACGAAGCTTATATAATCTGTTTCCGACGACGAATGTTGTACACAACTAAGCCAAAAAGTCCTGATCCCATGAGAATCATGGTGCTAGGTTCTGGCACAGGAGCAGTGGAAGTAGTAACTACGCGAATCCAGTCTCCAGGTTCAGTCACCAGCATTGAAACAGTAATCATGTTGCCACTCACCAGATACGAATCACTCCCCTCCATCCCTCGTCCATTAAGAGTGCCAGGGTAGGTGGTATCTAGCGCGCCGAGGAAGCTACTACTTGCAACCTCTAAAGCCCCCCACCCATCCGACATTACGCCTAAAATATCTCCATCAAACGTCCAATCAACACTCCAATCCATCGTACGTGAAGTACCTGGAGTGTTCAGGAAAATCATGTGACTATCGAGAGTAGTACCTGTCAATATTGTTCCTCCATCAACACTCAAATCTGCTAACAATATATATCCTTGTATTTCATTAAATGCCTGCTGATGAGAATTTTCCGCACCTGGCGAATCATCAATTGCAAATGCAGGAGCCGAAATAATATCAGGCCCTCCGATGAGAAGCGCCTGCGCTTCTGTTGTCATAAAAAAAGCACCTATCAAAACAAGTGTGTAGACGATACATAGCTTCATTGTAGACCTCCCTCTTTTAGAAATTTTCATATTTAACCATTTTATTCGTTTGTTTCTAAAACACTTTACTTCAAATATGGCCTATCACCTCCTTTTAATTTTGGCAAATAGTTTATGCTAACAAAGTAATTGCCCGCCATTGGGTACAGCATAGTGTTTCTTATACAAGAAACAAGATGTCCAGATATAGAAAAAATACTAAAATTTTCTTGAGTAAGAAATTAAAATGTTTCTATATCTAGAGATGTTATTTAAGGCATATCCTAGACAATTCTTTTTTCCAGACCTAACTCAACATTTTCTATAGCAGGGTTGTGGAAAGTTTAAAAAGGAAGAGAAGCCTGATAAATTTCACTTACGGGACCTTTGTTAGAATATAAATAACGTGCCTGTATCCACTTCCTCCACTTTGTACAATGTAACTACTGAGGACGGAAGTAAAAGTATTGTTATCCAAGAAAACCACGTCTTCAAACACATGAGGACCACCTGTTGGTGGCACAGTCGCAAGCACAATATCATTAGCGACTACTCTGTATTCTCCGGCCACACCCACGCCAAAATCTGAGGAATATGTTCCATCATCATTGAAAGTGAATGTTTGGTTGCCCTCTTCAATAAGAGTGCCTGTAGTAGAAGCATCGATTCTAATACCTGTCCAGGTTCCAATAATCTTACTTGCAATATCAACACCACCTACTTTAGCCTCAAGAACTTCCACCTGCGCTTGTAAATCAGTTATTTGTTCTTGTAATGTTGCGATAGGGTTGCCTTGATGTAGAACTCCTTGAGCAGATGCGCTATTGACCCAACTCACAGCTCCTACAACAATGACAACTGCAAGTAGACCAAAAAACCATTGAGGAATTAACTTCTTCATAATTAGCCCTCCCAAATTTAAAAGATTTACCTCAAAAAAACATTAATAGTTGTTATATTTTTGAGTTAGTAGCAATGCACTATATTTTCATCACCTCCTTTTATGTCGTAGGGACATCTGCAATTACACCTAAAGGTAGTGCGTTACTAGTAGTCTTTAATATTATATTTTTAGATCCATTTATAAAATATACAGTTTACATCTCATTATCATCATTATTTCAGATTTATTTGTATAACGCAAATCTAAAAGCGATAGGTAAAAGGGGCGGTAAAATTTGGGTATGTTACTAGCGTGTATAAAATATTAATTGTGGCATTATAACTACGTTGATTTTCTACGGGGTACAATAAGAGAAATATTATAGTAAAGTAAGGGCTTGTCACAAAGTAACTTGCGTTTTTCACGATTAAATTTGGATTGGATTCACCTGATCCGATTGAGCAAAACCGCAGGAATAGCAGGGCTATTTTGAGGATTTTGCGATTAAGGAACAGTCAAAGACGGCCCGAAGATGAGATGCGAAAACGTTAAATTATTTTGGGACAACCCTAAGAGCTAAACCTCTATAAATAGCTCAACTTGGATTAAATCCAAAAAACACGGAGACGGTTTTACTAAGCGGTGTTGAAAGCCAAGTGTTTTGTCCAAGTCCTGATGCGTCTGCTTCTGATTCTGTCCCAGAAAGTTTCACACCCGGTATGTTTTGGGCTTGAACCTGAACTTCCATGTCATAATCCAGTCCGTCCACCAGGTAAGCATCAAGGATTTCACGCAGCGCATCGTAGTCGCGACTGCCAGGAATAAAACCACTAAGCTTCTCATAGTTTATTGGGCCTATTACAATGCGAAACTTGCCGCTTCGGTCTGCCAGAGTACCACCCATTGTAAAGTTATTGCCAAGGGTGCAGTTTTTTTCAGCCAGAGCATTTCGCTGTCTGTCGCTTATTATTGCACGGCGCTCTATGCACTGCTTAATGCTGACCTGGATTCCTTCAAAATAGTCTGCCAGGATTCCTTCAAGAACACTTGCAGAACGCGGCTGTTGTGTCATCGCTCCGGCATACTTAAGGAAGCGAATCGGAGGAATCTTTTTTCCTTTTTCTTTTTTTTCTTCCGCAGGCGTCTCTTCGTCCAGTTGGCCAATAAACCACATCAAACGCCTGGAGAGGGGATCAGATCCTCCTTTTCTGAATTGAATATAGTAACGGTATTTAGACCAGGTACGATAGAAAAGCGATATTAACCGGTGATGGAAGATATCAAGAAAATCACGTACTCTGGTGGAGTAACCCTCATCCCAGAGTATGTCTTCAGTGAAATAAGTAGGCATAGGCGAAGACGAACCGTAGAGGCCAAGAAACGAGATGGTGATTCTGTATCGCTTGCCGCCAGTGCTTGTCGGTAACTCTTCGATACTTACGATGTCTGAGTCAGGAAATGCCAGAGACGCATCCGGCCTGAAGCGGATTATCTCTTTATCAGGTGCTCCCCCGTGTCCAACCTGGGCAGCTTCCGGAATAGAGCGTTCAAGAAGTTGTACAGCCTGGAAAAATGAAAACCTGTGCCACTTCTTAAGCAGATTGTCGGTTAAAGTATTATCTGTTGTCCTATCCTTGGCGGCCAATCGTAAGTCTCTCCTTTTTGAACTCCACGTACTTCAAGTCTGCAAAATGAGTTTATGCTCGAATACAGTGTAAAGAACTCATTAAGCACCGACGCAAACAAGAGCATTTCTCCCTCGCCAGCAAAATGATCCTCCAGCAATTCCATGCGAATGTACGTTCCTCGAATTACAGCGCCTCGAAATATGTGTTCATCAGGCTCTGCATGAACACTTGCTATACCTTCAAGAAGCAGTTCGCTTTGGCGGGCGGCTTGGCTGTCATAAAGAGCCTGAAAATTGTATACACCAAGTATTCTGCGTAGCGAATCCGGGTTTGTGAGACTTTGGTAGTTTAAAGAAAGGTGTGAGATTAATCGCCAATGAAGATCTCCGCCCAAAGGAGGAGGGATTGAATTCCTTACTGGTAAAATATTTCGGAATTCCACGTATTCAGGAGACTTGTCTGTGGGAATACGAATATCTCCTACACGAAGTTCAGAAGGAAGATTCCGGTTAGAACAGGTGAGTTCTATATTTACCGCTTCGGCAAATGGAGCTTCGCGGTCGCCCTCCTCGTTTACAAATGATATGTATGTATCTGTTCCATGCCCAACTACTGCACTTTGTAGAGTTGTATTGTGATAGACGTTACCGCGGCCAAGGGATTTCTGTCCATGTTTAAAAGAGTAAAAAGGTTCATAAACTCGTTCACGCGCCGCGTATTGATCCCAGCCATTTACACGATCAACCGAGAATATTTCGAAATGCTTTATGTCGGATCCATGAGGATGGATACGATACGAAGTTCTCTCCTGCTCTATACGTATAGGGTCTGCTTCGTGCTGAAAAAGATTTATAACAGGAGTGCAGTAAAGAAGAATATTTTCTTCAGATACTCTAAGCGCGTCATCCCAACGTTTATCAAATTCAAGTAGTATTTCAAACGTATTATCTATCCCGGCTTCATAAAGTTTTTCTAATCCATAAAGATCAAAAAACATGAATTTTTCGGGTAAACAAAAATATTCCTGTAGAAACCGATACCCCTTGAATGAATGAAGAGGGTATGGCAGCAACACCTCGTCATCTCCAAAGCCAGCCTGACAAAGCATATCCGGAGGCAAAGAGATCGGCGCTTCGGTTCCTGATACGGAACGTATAGAAATTTTTTTAATACAACGGGAAAGCCACAAAAAAAGCGCTGATGTGACATTGCTTTCGCCGTGCAAGTAAAACCTCAACCGCTCAATCTTAATGTTTTTTAATTGAACTCCCTGGTGGGGCTCACATGTCAAGCGGAGTTGTGATTTTTTTCCAGAAGGATTCTCCATAAAAACCTGTCTTAGGGAAAGCGGGTAGAGGTCAACATCGTAGCAGGTACGAAACCGGCACTGAACTCCCTCCACCGCAACCGAGGCGACCTCTGTTCCTCGTGAAATTACCTGGTGATCAGATAAAAGATGCTCTTTCGGCTTGCACTGGAGGATACTCATGGCCGGTATGGGGCGAAGATAGTGCGGCCATAAAAGCCCTATCAACATATGAGTCAGTTCAGGCAGTTCGTCATCCAGCTTGTGCCGTATACGGCCCGTAAGAAAAGCAAACCCCTCAAGCAGACGGTCAACCTCGGGATCGCTTCCCTTTGCCGAGAGGTAATGGGCGGCCTCAGGATGCGCTTCGGCGAATTCCTTTCCGAGTTCGCGAAGGAAGGTCAGTTCTTCATGGTAATATTTATTAAACATAGATTTTATGGTAGGGGCGAATAATTATTCGCCCTTACTTTTATAACGACACCGAAACCTCTCCGTTTGAGTCCACCTGTGTCTCGAATAACACTCCGGCACGTTCACGGGAGGTTACAAGGTCAGCCTTAATCTCGAAATGCAATGTAAGAATCTCACCTTCAGAATCTACCGGCTGTACTCTGACATTTCTAAGCCTGGGTTCATATTTTTCGATAGTGCCCTTGATCGCCTTCTCCATGATCCCGATCGCTGTTGGAAAGGAATGGAACAGATCCACGAGATCGGGAAGCCCGTAGTCAGGAAGAGTCTCTGAAAACCCCTGCCGTGTGTTCAACATCTTTTGAAGATGTCTGAGCACAGAGTTTGCGAGCATATTTGTGTTCTCCTCGATCGTCCTTGGCTCATCCTCCCGAGGATCACTTATACGTTCCAGTAATGTGCGTTCACGGCTCATGGGTTATAGGTAGGGGGCGAATAATTATTCGCCCCTATTTTTATGTTTTATCCAGCTTGCCCACCAGCGAAAGATCGAAGTATGCGCCCTGGTATTTAAAGTGAGGACGGACATGCAGTGTGACCTTGTACCAGCCCGGATCGCCATCTACATCTTCCACTACCACCTGAGCATCTCTAAGCGGCCGCCTCGATCGCACAGATGCAGGCGGATTTCCTGATTTGCCACATATTGGCGTATCCAGGTGTTGAGTTCTCTTTCAAGATCTACTCGTTCTTTCCAGCTTCCGATCTGCTCTCTCTGAAGGACTTTCAGGTAATGAGCCAGCCTGTTGATAATAAACATGTACGGTAACTGGGTTCCGAGTTTAAAGTTTGTTTCGGCTGCTTTACCCTCTTTACTGGTGCCGAAAAACTTGGGTTTCTGACATGAGTTTGCAGAAAAGAAGGTTGCGTTATCGCTTCCCTTTCTCATGGTCAGGCCTATAAAACCTTGTTCCGACAGCTCAAATTCACGGCGCTCGGAGATAAGAACCTCTGTCGGAATCTTAGTCTGAATCTCGCCCATAGCCTCAAACTGATGGAGCGGCAGGTCTTCTACAGCGCCGCCGCTTTGCGGACCAATAATCTGAGCGCACCAGCGATACTTTGCGAAACTGTCTGTTAGCTTTGTAGCAAAAGCAAAAGCGGTATTACCCCAGAGGTAATGTTCGTGGTTGCCGCTTACTCCCTCTTCGTATTCAAACGCTTTTACCGGATTGGTTTCTTTACCGTAGGGCAGGCGAAGAAGAAAGCGAGGAGCGGTTAAAGAAACATATCGCGCGTCCTCTGACTCACGAAAGGAATGCCATTTAATGTACTGAGGTCCTTCAAAGACCGACTGTAAATCCTTTAGATTAGGCAACTCGCTAAAATCCTCCACCCCGAAAAATTTGGGGCTGGCTGCGGCTATAAAAGGAGCATGAGACATTGCGGCAACACTTGCCACCTGCTGCAACAGGGCCATATCCTGGGGGCCGGGTCCGAATTCGTAGTTTGCGATAATTCCGCCGTAGGGCTCTCCTCCGAACTGGCCGTACTCTGCGGTATAGAGGTGTTTGTAAAAACCTGACTGTGTTACTTCCGGGGCATCCTCAAAATCTTCCTGAAGATCGTTTTTCGAAACACTCAACAGTTCCAGTTTTATATTTTCCCTGAAATTAGTTCTATCCACCACCATCTTCAGGCCCCGCCATGCAGACTCCAATTTCTGTACGTCAGGGTGATGGAGCACCTCATCCACTTGAGTGCTAAGTTTATGGTCCACTTCGGAGATCATCTGATTTACCACCGACTGGTGAACCTTTTCACCTTCTCTCCCCGGCGCCAGAAGCTCAGCAATAAATGCCTCGACTCCTTTTTTGGCAAGCTGGTATCCTTCCTGTGCCGGTGTAAGTTTTGTTATCTCCAGTATTTCGTCCAGAAGTGAACCTGTTTTTTCTTCCTGAACCTCTGTAACAGCTTCCTGCTGTTTCTCGGCTTCTGCCATATCTCAATCCTCCTATTATTTAACTATAGAAATTTCTATTAGGTATTAACGTTACTCTGCCGCCTTGCCCTCTTCTTTGCCTAACCCTAACTCATCCAGAAGTTTTTGCCGCGAGGTATCGTCTTTCAGCATATCCTGAATTTTCTTCCTGAAATCAGGCACATTTCCTAGAGGGCCTTTAAGTGCGGTAAGTGCGTTTCGGAGTTCAAGCAGAGAGTTAAGCTCCGGAACCTGCTTAACTATAGACTCGGGATTGAAATCGTTTAATGTATCAAACTTTAAACTTGTGGCTATTTCACCCTCTTCTTCTCCGCCAGAGAGACGATCGAGAACTTTTACGTCCAGCTTCAGCTTTTGACCTTTCATAACGTCGTTAAAGGTATCTTTGCTCACATTAACAGGCTTACGGTCTTCAAGCAGAGTATCATCATTCTGTAAAGTGTAGTCGCCTATCATCATTAATTTAAGAGGAAGTTCTTTTTCTTCCTGGGCATCTCCTGTGGCTGGCTTGTACGTAATATTAATACGTTCTTTTGGTGCTACTGAGATTTCTTTTGCCATAGTATCACTCCTTTCTTAACTACTTTGGGAATTTAGGTTCAATCTATCCTGTATAATTTCAGGCTTTTCCGTCAATTGCCAGGGCGGATATCGGGTTTAATCCAAACAGACGCGCATTAAGGCGGCTCAATTTCTCTTTGAGTTCAGGTGTATTCTGACGGGTTTCCTGCGCGACTTTTTTCTGGCAGATTATTAATTGGCTAAGTACATCCTGACACAGCTCAGGCTCCCACTCTTCCAGGGAAAAGATTTCAATTTCGCGGTCCAAAGACTCAAGCTGGGCAAGGGCAAGGTTCTGTTTTCCTCCGACCATCAAAACCTTGGCAAGATGAATATTCCAGATAAACCGCTCACGGCGTTCCGGTGTTCTGGCCAGCTTGTCTTGAAAAAGAGAAATAGCCTCTTTAATCTGTTTTGTACGAGCCAGCTGTCTGGCCTTATTGTAGGTTTCCTCCAGCTCCCTTCCCTCTTCTGATGTCCCTTCGTTTTGACCACCGGCTTGCGGTTTTGCGCCTGCTCCTACTTGTGACAGTACGGTTTTTTTAATCCATTCCCGGGTTTCCGAATTGGCAAAATCAGTGCCGTCTTGAAACTGAATATCAAGCAGTTGCGGTATTCGGCGTAGAAACACTCCCAGTTCTTCACGTATTACGGATTGTACTTCTTTGTAAGGCGTACCAAGGAGTGAAAGGGCTTCGTCAAGGTGATGCTGAAGATCCAGCAAAAAAGGGCTACTTGTAAAGGTGGATTCAAACTGCGCTACTATGGCCTCTGGTTCTCCTTTTTCAAGCAGTTGTTTCTGCGCATCCATAGTGTAGGCTGGAATTGCTGGCATCTGAGTTCGTCCGTCGGTATTGGGGGGAGGCGCTTGAATGCTATCCCACAACACTGACCGGCTTAGCCGGTACGGAAGTGGATTCTTGGGATCTGCCTTGCGCAGGTAAGCTGCTGTTTTTAGAATAATACTTTGAGCTTCACGAAGTGCTTTTCGAGCATCTGCCTCAGAGGAAATTTTAGCTGGAGCTGGAGCTTGAGCTGGGATCGAAACCTGAGACGCAGCAGTTGGCTGGGCCGCAGGCTTTGTTTTTGCTTCCTCGGCAACCGCCTGCAAGCTAAGGTCCGAAATTATTTCTTTAACCTTTCTGCTAAGTTCAGACAGAAAATTATTCTTGCCCTGAACTTTTTCCTCCAGCAGACTAATTATCTGTTTAATCGTCTCCTGTATCTGTTCTAATTGCTGCTTATCGCTGCTGCCGAACCGTTGTGCGCCGAGTTCTTTGGCTGTATTTTCTGACAACCACTCAATAGCAGCTACTCTGCCCTTAAGACGTTTTAACTCAGGAAACATGGTTTCCCAGTAATTACCCAGAAGGTCCTTGCAGGTTAACAAGCCGGCTGCAAGACCCTTAAGAGATTGTTCATGCAGGAGCGCAACACACAGGTATGAGGCTACCTGCAAATCTTTTGATTTTGTACCGAGGATGACGACCGCTAGTTCAGCCACCCGGCTCCACTCTACAGTGCCGCCGGATAGTGATTGAAGTTTACGAACTTCTTCCTGAAGCTCTTCGTATTCCGGCTCGTAACGGGCAGCAATGCCCTGAGGATTCTCCGGGCTGACAGGATGCAATCCGAGAGTAGAAGGTATTTCAGGTATCATAAGAAAAGATTTCCTATTTTTTGTTTACCTTTTTTTATAATTAAAAATCTGCTATATTATTTCAAACGTTTTTTACTCGTCATGAAAAGCCCTTTTCTTTGGTTTGTCCCTTTGTTTATCTACAAGAACTATAACCCAGAAGCGGGCTTTTTCACTATTTTTTCTTTCAGGTCAAGGCATTATACCATGCTTGTATATGAACTAACAGCGCCGAAGAAAAAACCGACTATTGATTTCCGGTCTCTGTGAATTATTACCAAAAATTATGGATTTAGAAACACAGGATCAATTACATATAGAATGGCACGCCCTCTCTGATGTGGGAAGGACCAGACAGAACAACCAGGATTTTTTGGGAAACCACGAATCCAAAAAAGGTGACTTCTCCCTGTTTGTGGTGGCTGATGGAATGGGAGGTCACGCTGCTGGTGAAATTGCAAGCAAAACAGCCGTGAAAGCCATTATTGACGAGTTCGTTTCCCATACTGCCGAACATGACGGACCACGGCTGGTGGCTTCCATCGAAAAGGCAAACACCCGTGTCCTTGATACTGCAAAGTCAGACCTCGCTTACCAGGGCATGGGAACCACATGCGTAGCTCTGGTTATGCGCCATGCCACGGCAACAATCGCCCACGTAGGCGACAGCCGCGCTTACTTGCTTCGAGGCAGCCGGATCACACAGATGACCCGGGATCATTCTCCTATCTGGGAAATGGTTGAAAAAGGTGAAATTACCAGAGAAGAGGCGCGTATTCATCCTTCTCGAAACATGATTTCACGAAGCCTTGGAATAAAGACAAACGTCTCTGTAGAGCTGCACCCAAAACCTATTGCTGTTTATAGTAATGATATATTTCTGCTATGTAGCGATGGACTAACCTCCAAACTTGATGACTCTGAAATCCTTCGTATTGTTCTAGACAGCGCTTCGTTAAAAGACGGGTGTAAGGAATTAATCCGCTCTGCAAATGATAGAGGTGGGGATGACAATATTTCAGTAATACTCGTAAAAGCAATATCCGGGCATGGCAAAGAAAAAGCCGAAAACAAGCTCACCACCCGGTGGGCTTTTGCTGCTATAGCAGCGCTGGTATTATTGCTGATATTATTAGTGTTGATACTACTTTTTTAGGAGTTTTTAGGAGCTATCTAGTAGAATGCCGATTAAACTGACTCTTCTTACAGTAAACGTAGGCACAGAGATAAAGGAGTTTGAGGATGTCTTTGATCAGAATACTATATCTATAGGAAGGGGTTCATCAAACGACCTTGTGGTGCCTGACAAGACTCGAATGGTTTCATCAAAACACGCACAGATAGAATTAAAAGAAGGTATATATCACGTTAGAGATGTTAAGAGTAAAAACGGAACGTTTCTTAATGGACAACAACTGACACCGAAAGAGGATTATCCCCTGGCCTCAAAAGATAGAATACAGTTTGGAAATTTCACACTGGTTGTTCTTATGGTGTTTCCAGAGCAGGAGAAGACTGAGGAAGAAAAGCCGGCTGATCCGGTTACTTTTGTAAAAGAAAAAACTGCTGAAACAGATAAAAAGTTAAAACTAGTCCGCCAACCTTTTGAAAAAACTGAAGTTGCTTTAAAAAACGACGAATCTGATCCGTCGTTGTACAGCTCTGCATATCACGCTTTATCAGAAATCTCATCTCACTTTGCCGGCCAGCAACACATGTTAAACTCTCCAGAGGAGGTAGAACGATTCTGCCTGCACATCCAGAAAGTATCCGAGGTGCTGCTTAGAAATCTCTTTGGCGCTCTTGAGGGACGTCGGCAGTTTGAGGATGAATTCGATGCACAGGTAACTAAAATAATTCCAACCGGATTTGATGCTGAACAACTCAGACACCGAAATCTTGTGAAGTACGCAGCAACATATGAAGACCTCGGCAAGTACTTGTTTGACCGATCCACGGATGAAGAGCAGAATCAGGCCGTCCAAGAACTGAACGAGGCATTTCAGGATATTTTGCTGCATCAGGTAGGCCTTCTCTCAGGGGCACAAAAAAGTCTGGAGGCGTTTCTTGAGGAACTAAGTCCTGAGACACTCGAAAGAGAAATCATGCAGACACGGGGTAAATCGGTCTGGTGGAAGTTTTTATACAAAATCCCTATTTTCAGACGGGCGGCTGTTTGGAGCCTGCTTGCCCGAAAACATAAGAGTTTTCGCGAGGACCATAAGAGAACGTTCGAAAGGGTTTTCGGACGCAGTTTTGGCAAGGGATACATTGATTCAATTAAAGAACTAAGAAAAAAAGTCGGTGAATGATTGAGTAATGGAGGAATAGATGAAAAAACAACACGCTGCGATTCTTTTTTTTATTTTTTTAACATGTACAATATTGCCTGGATGTGGAAAACCTTATGCCAGAATCACTTTTCAGGCCGAGAAACACCTCAACCCTGATGACAAAGGAGAGGCGCTTCCTGTTGTTGTCTGGATTTATCAGCTTAAAAACAAAGAGGGGCTTGAGAATGCGGATTTCATCAGCATCTGGCAGGATGAAAGCGGAGTGCTCGGTGATGATCTTCTAACAAAGCGGGAAACCACTGTATATCCAAATTCGGACAATCTGATAGAAATAGAGCAAGATCCTGAGGCCAAGTTTCTGGGGTTAGTAGCTTTGTTCAGGCGGCCAAACGGCAGCTCATGGCGCAGAATTATTCCGATTACAAAGAAAAGACAGAAGGTTTATCTGATTATGGATGGACAGGAGATGAAAATTATTGATGGGAAAAGGAAGAGGCAGTCATGAAGTCTTCTCGTAAAGTCATATGGAACGAAGGAATGTTTATGATTCCTCAGCATTTTCAGCAGACGGATCACTACAACGAGAGTATACTGAACTTCCGCATTCAGAGCCTGAATCAGCAATACTGGGGCTTGCTCGGAATGGAAATAGATAAAGATGCTTTAGCCAACGACAGATTTGCCCTGATTAGTTCTAGTGGGGTAATGCCTGACGGATTGGTATTTGATATGCCTGAAACCGATAATCTGCCAGAGAGCAGAAATATAAAGGATTTTTTCCTTCCTTCTATCGAAAGTATGGATGTCTACCTCACAATTGCCGTGGAACGTCAGGGGCGAATAAACTATGACTTGGACGGAAAACAGTCTTCTTCGGGACAAGCCCGCTACCGGCGGGAGTTTGTAAATGTTTCTGATGAAACCACCGGGGGAAATGAAAAACAGATAGGTATTGCCCGTAAACAGTTCCGTATTATGTTTTCGAGCGAATCCCTGGACGAACTGAGCGTGATAAAGATAGCTGAATTGGTTCGCTCTTCATCCGGAGAAGTTGCAATAAGGGAAGACTTCGTGCCTGCCTGTCTTAGAATCGGAGCATCGGATGTTTTAGTGCGTATTGTCAGACAACTGCTTGAGATGCTGGCAGCAAAGAGCAGGTCATTATCTGATGAACGACGAAGGCAGCGTAGCGGAGCCGTAGAGTTTGGAACATCGGATGTCTCGAATTTCTGGTTTCTTCATACGGTAAATTCCTTTATCCCTCTAATCTCTCACTATCACCGTACAGCATCGGTGCATCCGGAAGGGCTTTTTCTTGCTCTCTCTCAACTTGCAGGCCAGTTGATTACGTTTTCTCCCGAGGGACATCCGGGAGAACTTCCACCGTATCAACATGGAAATCTGGGACAAACCTTTGTTTCACTGTTAGAGCGGCTTCGCGGAGCGCTGGAGATTGTATTGTCCAGTAAATCCGTCTCAATTCCCCTGGAACGCACAGAGCAATCTCTGTTTGTCGCAAGAATTGCGGACGAACGCCTTCTGGAAAATGCACAGTTCTATCTTGCTGTTTCAGCCGGAATTTCCGAGGCGGATATTATCTCGAGAGTTCCTTACCAGATAAAAATCGGCTCTTTGGATAAAATCAATATACTGGTGAGCGCTGGTATGCCGGGATTGGGCCTTTACCATACGCCGCGACCACCGGAGGATATCCGAATGCAGATGGGATATCATTATTTCCGTATCGAAACACAAGGCGATTACTGGGAGGTTATCCGGCAGGCTAAAAACCTGGCAGTTTATGTGCCTTCTGATTTTACCGAAGTAAAACTCGAGCTTATTGCGATCAAGGAATAAGTGTAAAAAAAGTGAAGAAAAAATAAAAAAAAGGATAAGAGTATGGGCGCAAATTCGTACAACTTAAGTGAACTCTCTGCGAGTTTTTTCTCGCTGATTGTTCAACTTCGTTCTTCACAGGATTTCGGCAATCCGGAAAATCTCCGAAACCGCATTACCGCAATGTTTGCAGAAATGGAATCCAGCGGTAAAGAGCTGGGAGTCAGCAGTGAGGACTTGCAGTACGCCAAATACGCGCTTACTGCTTTTATAGATGAAATGATTCTAAATTCCTCCTGGCCGGGAAAAGATGGATGGCTTACCAGGCCGCTTCAGCTTGACTACTTCGGAGTACATATGGCCGGTGAGGAATTTTTTAAGAAACTCGAAGACCTTCGCCAATCGGCTGATTCCAGAATCGAAGCCCTCGAAACCTTCTATACATGCATGCAGCTTGGTTATGAAGGTAAGTACAAGATTCTGGGTATTGAGAAACTAAAAGTACTGATGGAAGAGACAGGCAAAGATATCTCCAGAATTCGCGGGAGAAAATCGCAGGAACTCTCCGGGAAATGGGAGCGGCCTCAGGGGTTGGTGCAGGGAATCAGTCAGGAATTTCCTGTCTGGGTCTGGCTGGTTGTTTGTGTTGCTGTGGTGTTTGTCATCTTTACCGGTCTGGCTTTCTGGATCGGATACGATGCTGTATCAGTGGCTGAAGAGTTAACACAATTGCTTGAAAAACAGGCGTTATGAAAAGAATCTATTCTTTGTTAAAAAACCGTTACTTTATTATGGCTGTTGGATTCACCATATTACTGTTACTCGTCTGGTTTGCAGGGCCCTTTGTAGGACTCGGAACTGTTCTGTTGCGGGTGATGGTTATGGCACTGGCTATCATGAGCGGTGTTGTTGTGGTCTTATTTCGGAAGATCAGCGCTACCAAAGGGGCCGCGCAGATTGAAAACTCCCTGAAAGAACAAGCTGCCGCGCAGATGGCTGGCGAACGGCCCGACCGGCAGGAAGAGATTCAGGAGTTACAGGAACAGCTTGACTCGGCAATCTCCACCCTGAAAAAATCCGGAGAGGGTAAATTCCTGCGTAAAAGCGCAACTCTTTACGAGCTGCCGTGGTACATG
>CAYWZR010000028.1:0-14740 GCA_964462885.1 uncultured Nitrospirota bacterium | reverse complement strand
GGTGGCGTATTTGGCAGGACGTAATTTTTCCTTGCAATGTTTAGAACTCATTAGAGTTTAAATGTGCATTCAAAATTAATTTCGGCAAACTTGCACAATTGGCAATATACCGGCAATTAGTTTGAGAGCATGAATATGGTCGGCTCCTTATAAAGATTTACCAGAACCGGAAGCATATTTGTAGATGTGAGGCAAAAGAGAGGCGTAGCAAAATTAGAAAATTATGTTTTATCTTATCTTCATGCTATTTACTTGCCGTTATATCTCACTCATAATTCGCTCCTGTCATCTTTAGCGAACGGATAAGTTTGACAAATAGATGAGTGGCAAGTCAAACAAGGCAGAAACAACTCTAAATTGTCCCTCTTACCTGTAAATGCATGTTGGTTGGAGATACCTTTAAATTTGATTACAACAAGCGGCTAAACGTAGGAGATTTGTGAATATTTACCGGGCCGCCATTTTCACCAATTCTTCAGCAATCTGCACAGCGTTAAGAGCTGCACCTTTACGCAGGTTGTCAGCAACTATCCACATGTTAATACCATTTTCGATAGAATCATCTTTTCTTATTCTGCCCACGTAGGTTTCGTCCTTGCCAGCCACATCTACGGCCAAAGGATAGACATTTTTCTCCGGAGCATCGAAAACAATAATGCCAGGGGCATTTGAGAGAACAGCGCGGACTTCATCAGGAGAAATGCTTTTTTCGGTTTCGATGTTGAGACTTTCCGAATGACATCTAAATACCGGCACTCTTACTGTTGTAGCGGTAATCCGTATGGAATCATTACCCAATATTTTTTTGGTTTCCTCTATCATCTTGATCTCTTCTTTGGTGTAGCCGCCAGGTTGAAAAACGTCTATATGGGGAAGACAGTTAAATGCAATCTGGTGCGGGTAAACATCATTTTTGACATCTTTCATATTCAGGATGTCTGTTGTCTGAGTAAAAAGCTCGTCCATTGCTTTCTTACCGGTACCCGATACCGACTGGAAGGTTGTCACAATCACTCGTTTGATTCCGGCTGCGTCGTGAATAGGCTTAAGCGCCACAACCATCTGTATGGTCGAGCAGTTCGGATTTGCAACAATTCCCTTGTGCCAGCTAAGGTCCTGAGGGTTCACTTCTGGCACCACCAGAGGCACTTCCGGGTCCATTCTCCACTGGGAGGAGTTGTCTATAACCACGCATCCGGCACGAGCTGCGGCAGGAGCAAATGTTTTCGATCGCTCTCCACCAGCGGAGAAAAGGGCTATATCAATTCCGTCAAAAACATTTTCCTTCAGTATTTCTACTGTTACGGTTTTTCCGCGGAATTCATGTTGTTTTCCTTCTGATCTTTCGGATGCAAATAATTTGAGGTCTCCTACAGGAAACTCACGCGATTCAAGCGTGGCTATCATTTCATTTCCTACAGCGCCTGTGGCCCCAACCACGGCTACCACGTACTCATCTTTTTTCTTAAGCATAAACAGACTCCATTAGTTTTGGCCTCTTTCGCTGCAAGTTAGGCAGCCACGAGTTCAGCCACCATATCGCCAATCTCAGTGGTGGAGTAGCCCATTGCTCCGGCTGCAAGGCTTTTTATTTTGGTTTTCGTAATTTCCATGACAGCCTGTTCAATTCTGCTACCTGCTGCTTCTTCCCCTAGATGATCAAGCATCATGCCGACAGCACAGATTGCAGCCAATGGATTGATTACGTTTTGGCCCTTGTATTTGGGCGCCGACCCTCCTATAGGCTCGAACATGGAGACCCCTTCGGGGTTTATATTTCCACCGGCGGCTATTCCCATGCCACCTTGGATCATCGCTCCAAGATCGGTGATGATATCGCCAAACATGTTGTCTGTGACTATCACATCAAACCACTCTGGATTTTTTACAAACCACATTGTAATAGCATCAACGTGAGCGTAATCCGCTTTTATTTCCGAATACTCTTTGGCCATGTCATGGAATGCCCGCTCCCACAGATCAAATGCAAAGGTGAGCACATTGGTTTTTCCGCAGAGGGTAAGATTTTTTCTCCTGTTACGCTTTCTTGTGTATTCAAAAGCGTAACGCAGACACCTATCTACACCCTTACGGGTATTTATAGATTCCTGTATCGCCACTTCGTCAGGAGTTCCTTTTTTAAGAAATCCACCTGCGCCCGCGTAGAGTCCCTCGGTGTTTTCACGAACCACTACGAAATCTATATCCTCGGGCCGCTTTCCTTTGAGAGGACACTCTACCCCCGGATAAAGTTTCACCGGTCTCAGGTTGATGTATTGATCTAGTTCGAACCGGAGCCTGAGCAGTATTCCCTTTTCGAGAATGCCAGGTTTTACCTCTGGATGACCGATCGCGCCTAAATATATAGCATCATTCTGGCGGAGCTCATCCACAACCCCCTCCGGCAAGATCTCACCGGTTTTAAGATATCTGTCGCCTCCTATGTCCAGGGTATGCAGGTTCAGTTTAAACCCGAATTTATTCGAGGCCGAATCAAGCACCTTAAGCCCTTCCATTACCACCTCGGGCCCCGTACCATCGCCTGGCAAAACAGCAATATTATAGGATTTCTCCATTATTTATATAACCCTCCTTCTTTCTAAATCCAGAAAAATAAGTCCAGAAAAAATCGTAACTTAAAATAATCGGATATATTATCACATGAATAGACATTTTTGGTTCCGTCTCCGCCATGGTTGTCTAGAGGTGAATCATTATTTTTACACAATGCCAGGGTGCGGGAGGAACGATTCGGACTATATCAAGCAGGAAAAACAAAAAGAACCAGAACACGACAGTTGTTGATAATATTGTTAGAGAACCTCAGGTAAAGATTCTAATTTTTTCACAAATGCCCTTCCTGTAGCTGGATAAAAAACCAGTTTGATACCATAATCCATTCCCGTCAAATCCATCATAATTGGAATTTTATACTGATTTAAAACCTCTTTTGCCACTCTGATATTCTGCCTTCCCACATTAAAGGTATTATCGCATCCTTTAATCACCCTGCTGCCTCCGAATATTTTTGCTTTTATGCAGCGCGTATTAGTGCTAATTTTTATAACTTCAGCAATAAGTATTTTTATAGACTCTACCCCGTACAATGCAGGATTTTTAGTGCTGTTATTCATGTGTGGCAGCAGAAAATGGTTCATTCCACCCCATTTTAAACGCTCATCCCACAGACAAACAGATACACATGAACCAAGAATAGTCTCTAATATCGTAGATCCGCCAGACACAACAACATCACCGGCACGCAGAATCGTTTTTTTCATATTTCCCTTTTATGGCATTTGACAGCGCGGCCAACGTTTCAATGCTCAACTCTTCCGGTCGAACCTGCGCTGGAATATCGATTTCATCGAGAATCCGTTTCAAAAAATCCGCTTTACCAAAGGGTTTCAGTCCGTTCAACAGTGTTTTACGCCTTGTAGAGAAAATTGCACGCACAACCTTCATTAGATGTGTTTCATCATCTATAGCAGCCAGTGGAACAGTGCGATGTTTCATATGTATAACCGCTGAGTCCACCCGTGGAGGCGGACGGAAAGCGCCCCGGGGAATTATACATACAATTGACGCTTCCATCTTAAGCTGAACAGCGATAGAAAGCACACCGTATTCCTTGCTACCGTGAGATGCAGTAATGCGCTTTGCCACCTCTTTCTGCACTGTAAGTGTCATTGAAATCAGTCTATCACCTGATTCAATAAGCTTAAAAATAATAGGCGTTGTAATGTAATAGGGAATGTTAGCCACCACTTTAAACTGGTCCAGGTTCTCGTAGGGATATTTCAGGCAATCTGCAAGAACCGGCTCAATGCGCGAACCAGCAGGCCGGTTATGCAGCAACCTTTGATAAAGATTGTTGTCTAACTCTATCGCAATCACCCTTTTTGCCTTGGCGGCAAGCATCTGCGTCATCCTTCCAAGTCCAGGGCCTATTTCAACAACCGTATCCTCCGACCCGATTGCTGCTGCTTCGACAATCCTATCTAGAATCCCTGGATCAAATAAAAAATTCTGTCCGAGACGACTTTTACGCATGGGTGCATAGCTACTTTTCAATCTATACCTCTTAAATGATCTGATAGGTATCCCACAGATATTGCAAAAAAAGTCGAGCGATTCCAGTCCAGAATAAGACGATAGTTATCATAAACAAGAAAAGCCGGCCCGTCTTTTCCTACTATTACAAGCGATGCCAGAAGATCTCGCTTTGGCAAATCTCTTCCATCAACGCGGCGCACACCGAGTTCCTGCCACTGACTAAGTCTTTTTCTTATATCAAGGCTCGCCACTACAGTACCAAAACCCGGAGGAAGTTTTACCCTCCTACCCCATGTCTGGTCAGGCTGCCAACCAGCCATGGAGAGATAATTAGCAGCAGATGCCAGCGCCTCGGCAGGAGAGTTCCAGATATCCAGACGTCCGTTTCGGTTATAGTCAACCCAATATTTGCGAACCGTAGATGGCATAAACTGAAGCTGTCCCATAGCCCCGGCCCAGGACCCCTTCATTTTATCCGGTAAAACATATCCGCCATCTATTATTCGAAGAGCATCATACAATTCACTCCTGAAATACGCGCTACGCCTGCCATCATAGGCAAGAGTAACAATAGAAGTAACAACAGAAAAGCTGCCTTTGTTACGACCAAAATCAGTCTCGACCGCCCAAAGGGCCACAAGAAAGCGTGGCTGCACTCCAAATTTTTTTCCAATTTTTTCGAGCAGAACATGATTCTCACGGTATTTTCGCCTGGCTTTTTCGACCCGTGACTCAGGCACAACACGCTTTAGGTACTGCCTGAAAGTAAGTTTAAATTCCGGCTGATTACGATCAAGTTCTATCACTCTGGAAATCGGCTTCAGATCCTTAAGAGCCACCTCGATTGTTGCTTCAGAAATTCCTTTCTGTAGCGCCTCCTCCCGAAACTCTTCAAGCCAGACAGTGAAAGAACCGCCGGTATTTTCGTTTTCACAAAACGCAGCTGGAACCACAAAAAGTGAAATTAATGACAGTAGGGCAAAGAGGGGAAGAAGAAGAGGAAGAAACAGAGCTGAGAGGTGTGCACTTATGACTGAGTGATTAAGGAATCTATATTTCATTAGTTTTATTGGTTTCATTAGTTTTATTATTCTCAAAAATATAGAATAAACTAATGACACACAATTTAAAAGCATCCCGCTCCAGGCTTAACTGCTTTCAGTGTAAGCACTTCTACGTAACATGGGATCAGAGCTTCCCTAAAGGCTGCCGAGCTATGGGCTTTAAAGGGAAAGAGATGCCATCAGTAGTTGTCTACCGAAGCTCCGGGAAAGAGTGTTTGCTGTTTGAACGGAAAAAGGTAGAATAGCATCTCAAATGATATATGACATGTATGACATAAATCATTGTATTGAAGCCTTCATTACGTTATTATTTTAATCAGAAACAAGGTTAAGTAATTTATCAAAATAACAGGAGACAATTATGATTGATCGAAACAAGGTGGAAGAGGCTCTCTCGGGCATTCGACCGGCTCTCGAACGCGACGGGGGAAACGTGGAACTGGTGGAAATCACACCCGATGGAGTGGTAAATGTCAGACTTGTTGGTGCCTGTGCCGGATGTGCCATGTCCACAATAACACTTAAGCAAGGTATCGAGGCCCGCCTCAAGGAATTGATTCCTGAAATAACTGCCGTAGAAAGCGTATAGTTTTTTTAACAAGGAGGTCTTATGGAAACTACTGTTGTCTGGTATATTCGAATGAGCTTGACTTACTTCTTTGTGGCTGCCCTGCTTGGACTGACTATGATAGTACATCCTGAATCGATATTTTATTATCGTAATGTTCATGTTCATTTCAATCTACTGGGCTGGATGTCTATGATGATTTACGGCGTTGGCTATCATGTACTGCCCAAATTCAGCGGCAAGCTCATATACAGCCCGGCTTTAATGAAGATTCAGTTCTGGTTTGCAAACCTGGGCCTTATTGGAATGGCTTTAGGATGGACGATGATTGGACGTGATATTGCGGCAGAGGCAGCAAAGGGGTTGCTCCTTGTCTCTGCAATTACAGTCCTTACAGGAATAGGAATGTTCGCGTTCAATATAGGCATGACTGTAGCTCCGATCAAAAGACCGGCAGGTTAAACTTCGGCGCTGTAAGCACCTGATGCGGCTGGGCCGCAACAATAATCATTATTAGGTAAGGAGTTTACAATGAGTACTGCAACCAAAATAACCAAAGAAAGTGTAATAGGAGATGTCATCCGGGACATACCCGGCGCACAGGATGTCATTAAAAAATATTTCGGGGATGGATGTTTCACCTGTCCCGGCATTAACGTGGAACAGATCGTTTTCGGCGCATCAATGCATAACGTGGACCCGGATAAGGTAGTCGAGGAAATAAACGCGCTTAATCAAGAATGAGAAAATTTAGCAAAGGGAGGAGGGTACCATTAACCTGCCTTATCAGCGGCCTCTGTTGCCCTCCCCTCCCTCCTCAATCGAGGGCCAAATATACTTGTGAAGTTGTATGTTAAGCCTGGCTGGCAATTTATCTCTTAAAATCCACTCCGCCAAAGACTTATACTCTAATTCACCGAAAATTGCTGAAAGAAGAACCATACATTTTTTGTGAAGCGAGAAATCATGGATCATGCTTCTGGCCCATAGATAGTCCTGCTTAGATGTCAAAACAAACTTCAGATTATCCTCAGGCTTAAGCGCTTTAAAGTTATCGAACTCCAGACTTGCCGACTCAGAACTTCCAGGCGTTTTTATATCCATTACTACAAGCACTCTAGGGTCAAGTTCCCGAATGGATTGGGACCCATTGGTCTCAATCATCACACGGTAGCCTTTATCTAACAAACCCTTAATAAGCATGTATACTCTTTTCTGAATTAACGGCTCTCCGCCTGTTATCTCTACAAGAGGCATAGCCAGGGAATCTACTTCATCAAGCAAAGAGCTCACAGACACCTCCCTGCCTCCCTCGTAGGCATAGCGTGTATCGCAATAGCTGCACCTCAGATTACACCCAGATAAACGGACAAAAGTACAAGGGGTTCCAGCCAGTGTAGACTCACCCTGAATACTGCTGAACACCTCGCTTATATTTAAAGTTTCAGACATACTTTCATTCTTTCATTAGTGACATAAATGACTTGATAAAGTCTATAATACAACTCCTTACATAGTTTTTATAGCATTATTAGAAAAAACCTGACAGACACCTGATATTTGTTAAATTCATGAAACTTCTGGCAATAGAAACATCAACGCGGCTTGGTGGACTGGCCCTGGTGGACGATGAAACCGGCCTGCTTGGCGAAATAAGATTCAACCTGAACGTCAGCCATTCCGAACGCATAATGTCGAACCTGGATTTTTTACTTAAAAGCACCGGGCTTCTCCCAGCTAACCTCGATGCCATAGCCGTAAGCGTCGGGCCCGGATCGTTTACCGGTCTTCGTGTGGGTATCAGCACAGCCAAAGGTCTGGCCTTTCAGACAGGAGTTTCGATCATTGCTGTCTCAACTCTTGAGGCACTTGCATCTGCACTATCTTACTCTGAGTTACAGATATGTCCGATGATCTACGCAAGGAAAAACGAAATTTTCACCGCAATCTACAAAGCCGACAAAGGTAAACTCTCACTCAAACTAGAGGAGTCGGCTATGAGCCCAGAGGACCTTATAGCCCTGATAACCGAACCCACCATTTTTTTAGGCAATGGATTGACCACCTACATTGATCTGCTGAAAGAAAAGCTAGGAAATATGTGTTACATAGCCCCCACGACCCTTGCGCTTCCAAGCGCTGTTTCATTGGCCGAGACAGCCTTCCGCCACCACAGTGACAACCCCTGCACTTCAAATGCAGATACAGCCACACTTACCCCCAAGTACCTTCGACCCGCCAGGACCAAAATACTGGCTCTGCCGTGAGCTATCAACAACGAGCCGGTAGTGGGTTAAAGAAATGTGTGATTTGCCCTATATTTGCTGTCTGTCCATAAATTCAGTTTCCCTATCTGTCATTCCGGCAGTCCTCAAGCCGGAATCCAGTATTTGCAATGAGCTCTGGATGCCCGGCTAAAGACCTCGGGCATGACAAAAATAAAAAACCCCGCTGCAAGTAGAGGGGTATTAAACCCAAGCTACGCAATAAAAAAAGACAATTTATGAACAGATTCTAATTACAGATTCAACCTACTACCCCAATTTGATCAATGTACCCAGCAAGTTCCACTAGGTTGATCATTGATGTCTACCCAGAATCGTACACCGTCAAAATTTTCTCCGACGTTGCCATAAGCCCAAAAGGACCAACCCCAACCATCGTGATGCTCTGCGACGCGCCAGCCAGGGCCAAAGTTCTGTACGCAGAATTCATTGGCGTCTCTGATATGTTTGAATCTATTACCGCAAACAATATCTGTTGTTGCAACTATACCACCAGACCATTGTCTGTATATGCTAGGAGTATCCAGGTTGGCCGGTTGATCCAGTTCGGCATCAAGGAAACACAACAGCGGTAATTTTGTGTTGCAACTGGTGTCACCAGTGTAGGGATTGCATTGATTGCAGCCTACAGCAACCGCTCCGACGATATCGTGTACTCGTCTTTTCTCCCATGTAACTCCTTGTTTGCCCATCATTGATTCACAATTGTCAGTCTCGACGATTACGTCCTGTGCTTGGACTGAAAAACTTAATAATAGCAACATTATTGTACTCAGGAATACGTTTTGTGATTTTAAAATCATGCTGTCCCCCTTATTCCGCTTTAGCAAAATTATAGTCCCGTCATATTTATCTTTCACATCCATATAATCCGAAGCATATATCACCCAACAGACACTCTGGTTATACAATCCTTTTTATATATGTTTATAAAGTCACCAATTAAAAGGCCCCCTGTCAAGGATAAAGTTTTCCCAATATGATTATCAAGCTTGAAAGTTGAGATGCTAAATATCAATTTTCAAGCCTGACTCCTGTTTGCTTCATTTATAATTTTAATTGACCAAGTAGGTCGTGGATTAATCAGCCATTCGCAGTTGCCTCTTCTTACGATAGCTACCTGTTTGAATGGATTGTCTTTCGAGGAATTATCTAACAGATATGTCTCATCTGTTAAAGTTAATGCTAGTGAAATATTTTTCATTGTACGTGGTAAGCGGCTATGTATCTTAGCGATAGGTACACTGTGACCTCCGCTTTCAATACGCTGATAAACTCTGGCTTCATTTAAGTCCGAAGTTTCCAGATGTATATAGACGAGGATGATTTCATATCCTATTGCTTTTGCTTTTGCAACGAAGTCTACCTTTGACACGTGGGAAAATACTGTTTCAAAACAAAATGACACTCCTTGATTTAGAAGGTCTTCGCGTATTTCGCTAGCTAGATCTGCTGATTCATAGCTGACTTCTTCTGGGTGGTCTGGGTTAATTACCTTGGCAATCACATCGGCGTTGACAAATTTAATGCCTTGAGAAGCTAGAAAGTTCTCATAAAATGTTGTTTTTCCTGATCCATTTCCCCCGCCCAATATCCATAATTGTTTTGAATCTGTCATCCTTCTGGCTCAAACTTTCCATTATGAAATTTGCCAGTTTGTCTTTTACCGCTAACAAGATTTACCCTATCAAGAAGTCCCGGCTTTGTTTTACTTGCTTCAAAATATATTGAAGAATTTGTCACCATTTCCGATAGTTCTCCGCTTTTGCGTTTATGCTCTAGTGAGCTAAAAACATTTTTTGGGTCTACGGCTTTTGACTCCAACGATTTGACAGTAAGTTTCATGAAACCCTGGATAATTGCATAAGCGTCTTTCAGGTCTATTACAGATTCGATTGCTTTTCCTAGTTCTGCCCAATATTCAATTTGCTTAGGGACCGACCTTTTCTTTATTCCCCCTTCTTTTTTTGCAAGTTCAACTAATTTAGAATCTATTCTTACGGGACTGGCTACAGTGCTTTTCATTGTTCCCTCCTTTCAAGTGTCCTCTTTTGCTACAATTGTAGCAAAACGCTGCTAAAGTTATCAATACGCAACATAGTATTTTGATGTAACCAAAAGAGATAAATTTACCTCATATGCTCAAAATTCATTAAATTAGGCCAGCGCAAAGCATTCTCGTTTGAAGTATTCCAAAAATACATATCACGTATAAGCGGAGAATCCTTGCAAAGAGTATTGGTTGAGATCAACCTGATAGCGATGGAAGAAAGTTTGGAGGATGGGCAAAAGATAAGAACAGATTCCACGGTAGTGGAGACCAATATCCATTACCCTACCAACAATGCTCTGATATGGGACAGTGTAAAAGAGATCAATCGGATATTTAAGAATTTAAAAAAGATTGGTTCTTCCTTAAAGTCCCGCAGCTACAAGAAACAAGTAAAGAAGAACTACTATAAAATCAACAACACTAAATCGAAAGAGAAACGTAAGGAAACCTTCAAGAAGCAATTAAAATTAAAACTATTCAAAAGCAGTATAAACCAAGCAGGGAAATTAATAGCCGAACTTTATTCAGGCAACCACAAACTCTACACCAAACATGGGCCGCCTGCGACCCTCAACCTCAAATTCCAACACTAGGGGCAACGAAAAAACCAAAAGATCCTTGCAGGCATTGACATTGACAGCAGTACATTTGCTTACCGTCACCAAACGGAGTTTTTCAATACTTGTACATACATTGACTTTTTGGAGCATACGTTGACCCCACAGACATCCTCTACTTAAGGACCTTGACACTCTATATATATTGAAAGTTATATACAACCCAAGCTGGCCGGGGCAGAGCGGTTTTATAAGGAAACCAAGCTAACGCCGTTACAGCAAAAAGCACTGGACTTGTTAAGCGTAAAGCTATAATGCACCCAGTACAAGCAAACTGAAACTTGATGTTTAATCAGCAATATCAATAGGTTTAATAATTAAGCCAGGGGGAACTTCAGTTTAGTATTGCCGTAAGCATTACTTCGAGAAACTCATTTGTGGGCTATCACAGATTGGGAAAAACTGAATAATTTTTCGCGCCAGCAATTAAATATTGGTCAGCGGTAATGAGAGCCAGGTCGTAAACCTGGGCCGAGGCCGCGATAAATCGGTCTGCAGGATCCTGATGGGGAAGGTTGATGGATCGGCTCAGTATGGCTACTTCGTGGCTCAACATGGCTTGCCGGCAAGGCGTTAAGTTTAAGGCATTTCGTATCCATTTTTCAGGTGAGTCGTCAAGAACTATCCGGCCTTTTTCAGCCAGGATGATGGTTTCCCAAATTGATATTGGAGAAAGCCAGAGTTCGTTTTCGGGTTCACTCAGTTCGGTAGTGACTCCTCTGGACAAGCGTTCCGGCTCTATGAGGCTCCAGAGAAAAATGTGAGTGTCGAGAAGGTATTTATTGATCATTCAACACATCCCAATCACCCGCTGGCGAGGGGGGGGAGACAATATCGCCGGTAATCTTCCCTTTGGAACGGAAAGAACCCAGCCATGTTTTTTTCCCCTCTGGCGGCGGGGGCGGATCAATCATAGCGATTGGCTTTCCGTGTTTGGTGACCAGAACAGGCTGCCCGGTGCGTCTCACGCGGTCAAGCACTGCAAGGCATGTTGCTTTGAATTGTGAAATTGATATGACATAATTAGGCTTCATAAGCACCTCAATTTATAACTTAGAGTAGCAGAGAATAATTACTATAGTCAATTACTATGGTCAAAATATTTTTAGGGATTAAGGTGCAAGATGCCTGCCGCCTCACTTTGTGACAAGCCGCAATAATTGCATAACATTCGAGCGTCAATCAATATGCTGGTCACGGACCAGACGGTGATCCACCCAGCTGAACTACTTGGGTACCTTCCGAAGCTATCCGAAGCTATCTGGGGGAATATGGGCTGTTTTTGTACCATGGCTAATTCCTCCTTTGAAGAGAATATCATTACCCAATTGTTGCAAACGAGATGCTGTGTTTGATATGTCATCTTGCAACACAGATCCGCTTAAATGGGAGATTAGTCCAATTAAAACAGCAGGTTGAACGGATAAGAGATCTTGTAACGCATTTGATGTTAAACAGCCTGAAATACCTGTATTTTCAATGACTTGAGAGGATAAGCTCTCTTGTAACTGTTTTTGCTTGCAAGATGTCCTTCGCCAGTACCCTGGATTTGCTTTGCGCCACTGCTGCACCCGGAGAACATTTTCCGTCCCCCGGAAGTAGTTTTTGTTTTCAGGTTTCTGCAACCAGTGACGTTGGCTTGACACCTTACTTGCCTTGCGGCATTCTGATAGGGAAGAAAAAAATATTAAATGAATATTCTGGAAGAAAATAAAAACAGCAGAAGCTGCATTTTCAAACGGCCACTTTTATAGCACTTTCAGGTTGCCGCTAACACCCCCCTGCTAGTTTTAAAGATAACGACCAGTTCAGTGGGCCGGGCCACTGATATAATTTAACACCAGCCGAGAACGGAAGTTAAATTAGACAATAACGACTTTCTGGGATTTTGTATTCTCGTACAGCCTGTTTATTTATGACAAAATTGTCACGATGAAAGATTTGACCACACTGATTTTCAGGGAGTCTATCCATGACACCCACCCACTGACGGGTGTGCTGTTTGAAAAACGCTAACATTTAAGACCTGCATTCAATAGGTGTCCCCGGTACTTGCGGTAGTTATCAATGCTAACAAAATAGTCCGGGTCTTCCAGAACATTGACGTCGCAGATCTTTTCTGCCTTTTTGATCAAGCGAATGCAGTCCTGGCTAAGATGACGTAAGTGAATGGTTTTCCCCGATCGCTGATAAATTTCGGCAATCTTGTTAATGGTTTCAATGGCCGATTGATCCATGATGCGAGACTCTTCAAAGTCAATAATGACTTCTTGCGGATCGTTTTTTACGTCAAACTTAGTTAAAAATAAAGTTGTAGAAGCAAAAAACAATGGGCCGTAAATTTGATAGTGTTTAATGCCGTGTTCATCCACTATTTTACGTGCGCGAATACGCAAGGCATTTTGCCAAGCGAAGATCAGTGCTGAAATAACGACTCCGCAGAGTACAGCGATGGCCAGATCATACATTACAGTGAGAACAGTCACCAGCAGCATTACCGCTACATCCCATTTGGGAACTTTATTTAAAATATTAAATGTACTCCAGGCAAAAGTTTTTATAACGACTATAAACATGACTCCGACCAAAGCGGCAATGGGCACTGTTTCGATGTAACCAGAGGTGAACAAAATGAAGAATAAAAGAGCGATAGCGGCCGTGATCCCGGAGAGACGACCGCGTCCTCCCGATGTGATATTAATTATACTTTGCCCGATCATTGCACATCCTCCCATACCGCCGAACAGACCGTTAATGAAGTTGGCAAAGCCCTGCGCGACACATTCCCGATTTACGTGTCCATGGGTTTGGGTAAGTTCATCAATAAGGCTTAAGGTCATTAAGGATTCAATGAGTCCAATGGCAGATAAAATAAGGGCGTAGGGTGCGACAAAGATGAGTGTTCCCCAGGTGAGGGGGACTTGAGGAAAAGCAAAGGATGGAAGACCTGCCTGAATTCCAGTGCCTCCATTGGCTTGAATAAATGATAGAACGGTTTCTGTATTGATTTTGGCAAAAATAACCAGGAGAGAAACAGTAATAATAGCGATAAGCGCCCCCGGGGCTTTTTTGTAGATCAGAGGGACAAGGTAAAGGATTCCCATGGTTAAGGCTACAAGACTGGTCATGGTCCAAAGAGGTTGCCCTTGCATCCAAGCTCCTCCTGATTGGAACATATTTAACTGAGATAAGAAAATAACAATGGCTAATCCGTTGACGAATCCCATCATAACGGATCGAGGAACCATTCGAATAAACTTTCCTAAACGAAATACTCCAGCCAGGCTTTGTAAAATCCCTACCAGTAGAAGGGTGAAAAATAAATACTGAAGTCCGGCATGAGAGCCGTCTATACCCATGGCGTTTCCCTCTCTGACAAGGCTAACCATCACTACAGCCATAGCGCCTGTGGCACCGGAGATCATGCCGGGCCTCCCCCCCCAAATGGAGGTGATAAGACACATCATGAAGGCGCCATAAAGACCGACAATGGGGGAAATACCTGCTACGAATGCGAATGCAACAGCTTCAGGGACTAAAGCCAGAGCAACGGTAAGTCCTGAAAAAATATCACTTTGAATGCTGCCTTCGGAGTTCGATACTATAAAATTCTTTGATTCCATAAAAATCCCTTTTTGTTTTAATAGCTATGTTTCTTTATTGCCCTAAGAATTGTATTTACAGTTTCTGCGGATTACTTCTTTGTGAATTTAGCTTCTATGAGGATTCGATAGCTTTTTTTCGACACCACTTTATTGCACTATCGAATTTTTTATTAATAGTAGTTTTCTCGCTGATGATTCACTGATCCATAACGCCTGAATAACTGGAAGGCGGCACATAGTATAGCCGATAACTGCAATAAAAACTTTAAATCCTAAAAAACTTGAAAAATGTCCCGGCTATAGCCTGTTCAAGTCCACTACCATCAATTATGTTATCAGGGATGTGACCAAAAAATTTGTGATCTTTGTCTCGAATACAAAAACTTTTTGGACAGAGTCCATGGGGACGCATCGTTAACTGTCCGTGGGGTCAAGACCTGTCCGTGGGGTCAGATCTTTTATCGTGACATTTTTCCCTCTATTCGATCTACA